>CAZRPK010000074.1:0-15303 GCA_964601915.1 uncultured Kangiella sp.
TAAAAAATCTCAAATTGTCATGCCTCACATTGATATAAGCGAACTTAACATCCTAGTGATTGATGATAACGAAACAAATCGTGAGATATTTAGGGAACAATTAAATCACTGGGGAGCGAAAGTTTTTGAGTGTTCATCAGGAATGGATGCTTTAAAGCATCTTCAGTTACTGGTTGATAATGAACAACCTATATATGATGTTGCAATTTTAGATATGCAAATGCCCGATATGGATGGTGCAGATCTCGGCAAAAGAATTAGAGCAAATGTATCGCTAGATAAAATAAAACTAGTTATGATGACTTCTATGGCTCATCAAGGCGATGCTAAGTATTTTGCTGAATTAGGTTTTAGTGCATATTTCCCTAAACCGACAACAACGGATGATCTTTTTCATGCACTAGCAGTGGTTGCTGACGATGGAGACGCAATGGCAAATGCTGAGCCTCTAGTGACACATCGTTATTTGAATGAATTACAAGGTAATTCAGGTGAAGAAATAGAAATTAGTTTTGCTTCTAAGCGAATTTTATTAGTTGAAGATAATCAAGTTAACCAAATGGTTGCAAAAGGAATATTGAAAAAGATAGGGTGTGTCAGTGTTGATGTAGCAGGTGATGGAAATGAAGCGTTACAGTCCTTACAAAAAGTGCCAGAAGATGCACAATATGATTTGATTTTAATGGATTGCCAAATGCCAGAATTAGATGGTTATGAAGCAACACGGCGAATTAGAACGGGTAGAGGAGGCGAGCGAAATAAAACTATTCCAATTGTTGCCATGACCGCGAATGCAATGCAGGGAGATGAAAAAAGGTGCTTAGATGCGGGAATGGATGATTATTTAACAAAACCGATCGATTTTCATGGGTTAAAACAAAAACTGATTAAAAATGTTACTAAAGGGCGACTTTCGGGGTGTAATTCTAACTGTGTAAACACCCTTCGATATGAGTAGTTAGCAAGACCTGATAATCATATAGAAAGCCCTTACGAGCTTAATGCTCCAATTTCTTTCAGAATTCAAAACTGATCAGTCATGTCAATGAAGTTTTGATCCCGCCTCACTGGCGCAGTCATGATGAATTGATCAAACAACAGATTGCTTGAAAGATCTTAAAAACGGGCTTGATGATCGAATCAATAATTATCGAGTCCTTTTGTTGAATAAGAAATTGACATAGTATTTCCTAGGTTCAAAAGAAACAATAGATCAAATTAGCCTGTTCTTGTCAATAAACATTTGATTTAATTCGTCTTAAATTAATTTAACGTTGTTTCCTCAATTCGATAATGAACACCTCTTTTCTCTAGATAATTAATAACGAATTTATAAGCGCCATCAATCGCTCCGAAAGTTTCAGGAGCGCAAATCCCTGACTCTAACCTATTTTGCATTAAAAATGTGGCTACGGCGGTAGCTGTGTATCCATTAGTTCTAGCCATTGAAGAGTGGGTGAATCCTTTTTCTGTTTTATCTAACATACGATAAATATAACGTTTATTTTTACCATTTTCGTCACCTTCTATAGTAGTTCTGACTACGGTAAATTCTTCTTCGTTATTTGAAAGTGCCCAGTTCTCTTGCAATATTCTTGCTGTGACTTCTAAAGGGCTAAATTCGACACCTTTTAATTCAAGTGGCTTGTTGGAAAAAAATCCGGAGTCACGTAATACTTGAATATATTCACAATGCCCTGGGTAGCGTAGTGTTTTTTCCTTCATTGAGGGAATGTGTTGCATTGTTTGGATTAATGTTCTTAATCCATCGGTATTAAAAGCTTCCAAAGTACCCACTCGTTTAATATCCATTAATTCACAATCACTGAGTGCGGGCTTTTCAACGACATCACCATTTTCGATATAACGAGCGATATTATTGTAATCTTGAATGACGTCAACCGGAGAAAAAAGAGATTTAAAGTTAAATGGCCAAATTCTTTTACTAGGTAAACCGCCGACCAAACATTCAAATTTCGATATTTCCATTTTTGTGTCCAAGTAACCTAATATAATATTATCCATTCCTGGGGCTACACCACAATCTACTACGGCGTATACTTCATTCTTTTTTGCAAGATGATGTAGATCAAAACAGTTTTCAGGAAAAAATGAGGCATCTACCACATTTTTTTTCGCTATTAGAATTCGTTTTAACGTTTCAAATCCTATGTAACCAGAAACGGCATTAATAACTAAATCATATCCTTTTGTAAGATATGAATAGTCTTTTTCTTGTTGCAAATCAAAAGGGGTTGTTTCAATATTTGAATTGAGTTGGGTTATTTTTTTGAGAGCATTATGGTTAACATCAACACATGTTATGGAGTAGCTTTCAATTAGGTCAAGCGCGATAGCTGTACCTATTTGACCTGCTCCAAAAATAATTATTTTTGCCATACTTGCCTCTTACTTCAGTAGTCTTATTAATCGTTTAATCTGAGACTTCTAAATTTTCTGGTTCGATCAATTCATCTTCAAAAATTTCTGTCTCATAGGGGTGAATAACAATTAACATACCAATTAACGGATGATCAAAATAATGGAGCTCCCCGCTTCGAACTCGTCTTTCTTGAATAAGAGGGTAGTTAAATAATTTTTGGGTAAATAGTTTTTCGGCTTTCTTATTCAAAAAATCAGGATCAAACTCCCAATTGAACTGAGGTGATGGTTCAGAAAATGTATTATTTTTGCTAGATGATTGTGAAAGGGATATTTGTGGTAATGGGTTAGCTTTTAAATTATTTGGTTCTAAAGTATTAGGTTCTACCATATCAAGTTCTAATGTAATAGAATTTAACGTCTGGTTTTGTAATAAACTTTGTTCCAAAGAATTTTTATTGGTGAAAGTATATCCTAATGGTTGCTCATCTAAATGGAATATATCGACAGTTATTTCTTCAGGTTTTCTATAAACCAAATTAGCATCGACATGGAGGTAATTTCGATGAATATATACTTTTATTTCACCATCAATTTCAGGTACCCAATCAAGAGGTTTAGCTTCTTCATTGGTCAGTAATTTAGATAGGTCTTCTTTTTGTTGGAGAGCATTTAAATTGGCCGTTAATTTATTATCTAATATTTCATCGGTTTTGATTGTCTCATCAATAATTGGGATAAATTCTATTTTTTTTTCGCCATTATATTCAAATTGTTCACTGTAATTGAAGCCACCAGCAACTCTTATTTTTGTTGCATTGGCTCTTGAGTCTACGGGTTGTCTCCAAGAGAAATGTTCAATTAATTGGTATCGACTCTGTCTTTTTATGGATTTAGATTCAGACGTTAATTGTAGTAAATTTTTAGGCAATCGAATAAAAGGTTGTTCGCTTACACCTTCGCTTTTTTCAAGCTCCCCAACTTCTCTAAAAATAGTTTTCGTATCATCGGCACTTACCGCATCAGTTTTTTCAGATTCTAATGGATTATTTTTGCCAGCTAGCTCTGAAGTTTCTAATTCTGAAACAAGCTTCAAAACTTCATAGGGTTGTAAAAAATCAATGGCATCTTCAGAAATATTTAGTTTGCTACCATCTTTCCATGATTCAGCGTAAAGTCCATCTTCAGATTTAAGCTTGAATAAAATAACCTCAAATTCAAACCATCTTTCTTCTTTTTCTTCGGCAAAGAGGGAGGGCGTCATAAAAATCAATATGAACATCAACATAGCAGGTATAAATACTAAACCATTTATTCTTTTTGCGGATGTAATTAAATTATTAAATGGCTGATTCATATGGCTCTTTTGGATTTCAACTGGTTAAAGGATTTAATAGTTTATTGATACTAACCTTTAAACAGCCAGTTTTTCAATCAAAGAATCAATTTGTTGCAGTCTTTCATCTAGGTTTTGTGCAGTCTGTGTGATTTTAAACTGTGTACCCTTGGAAAGACGATATTGAGCGGGGTTTGATTGTATTAATTGAATTAGCTTATCTGTGCTAATTAACGGGTTTGCATTAAAGTCGAGAGTCCAACTAGTATCAGATGAACGTAACTTTGTCACCCCTATAGGTGTTAGCTTTATTTTGAGTTCTGTGACTTTAAACAGATATTTTGTCGAATCAGGCAATAAGCCAAATCGGTCAATTAATTCAACCTGTAAACTACGTAAATCCCGACTATCTTTAGCGTTTGCTATCCTTTTATAAAGTGAAAGCCTAACACTCACGTCGCCGATATAATCATCAGGCAGTAATGCTGAAACACCAAGGTTTATCTCAGTTTGTTCAGACTTAACATCGTTAAGCGATGTTTCCTCACCACTTTTAAGTGCTTTAATAGCACGCTCTAATAAATCCATATAGAGACTAAACCCTATGGTCTGCATATGACCGGTTTGTTCATCGCCTAAAAATTCACCTGCACCACGGATCTCTAAATCATGTGTTGCTAAAATAAACCCGGCACCTAAATCTTCCAGCTTACTTATAGCTTCTAAACGCTTTGTGGCATCTTTAGTAATTGTTTTAGGGGGAGGGGTTAACAAGTACGCATAAGCTTGATGATGAGATCGACCAACGCGTCCACGCAACTGATGGAGTTGAGCTAGACCAAGTTTATCGGCTCTATCCATAATAATGGTATTGGCATTTGGAATATCTATTCCCGTTTCGATAATAGTGGTACTGACTAAAACATGATAACGCTGATGTTGAAAATCATTCATGATATTTTCAAGTTGCCTTTCTGGCATTTGTCCATGTGCAATGGCTACTTCTATATTGGGTAACAGCTCATTAATTTCTTTTGCAGTTCGATCAATGGTGTCTACCGAATTATGTAAAAAGAAAACTTGACCGCCGCGACTTATTTCTCGTTGGATAGCTTCTTTTATTAGTGGCTGATTACGCTGTCGAACAAATGTTTTTATGGCGAGTCGCTTAGCAGGAGGCGTGGCTATAATCGATAGATCTCGCATACCAGACATGGACATATTTAAAGTTCGAGGGATAGGTGTTGCGGTAAGGGTCAAAATATCAACCTTTGCTCTATAGGATTTTAATATCTCTTTTTGCCGTACGCCAAAACGATGCTCTTCATCAATGACGAGTAATCCAAGATTTTTAAATTTTAAATTGCCGGAGATTAAACGATGCGTGCCAATGACTAAATCAACTTTACCAGATTCTAATTTTATTAACGTTTCAGTTTGTTCTTTTTTAGTTTGAAAACGTGAAAGTACCGCGATGTTGATTGGCCATTCTGAAAACCTGTCTAGGAAGCTATTATGATGCTGTTGAGCGAGTAGAGTGGTTGGTACTAACATGGCTACTTGCATTCCACTTTGTAAACATACAAAGGCTGCTCTCATAGCCACTTCAGTTTTACCAAAGCCTACATCACCACATATGAGTCGATCCATTGGTTGAGATGATTTCATATCTTTTAACACATTTTCGATCGAGTGAGATTGATCCTCTGTTAATGGATAAGGAAATTCTTGTGCAAATTTATTGTAATCTAAATCGTCAACTTTATGTTTAAAGCCCTGCTCGGCACCACGCCTAGCATAAATATCTAACAGCTCTGCTGCTGTATCACGCGCTTTTTCTATGGCTTTTTGTTTTGCTTTTGTCCAAACCTCACTGCCTAATTTATGCAGTGGGGCTGTTTCTGGATTGGTGCCTGAGAAACGATGAATCATCTCTAATGATTGAACTGGAACGTAGAGTTTTGAACCACCCGCATACTCTAGAGTCAGAAACTCGGTCGTAATTCCACCGGTCTCTATGGTTTCTAACCCTCTATAACGGCCAACACCTTGATCAATATGAACAACAGGATCGCCTATTTTTAATTCTGCTAAACTGTGGATCAATTGATCCGGTGAAATTGCTTTATTACTTCGGCGTTTATCCACTAACACCTGACTACCAAAGAGATCACTCTCAGCCACAATTAGCGAATTATTTAGCGCAAAACCTCGACCTAACGGCATGCTAATTAAATTGATAGTTAGTTTGGTAGGAGCTTGTTCATTAATAAACTCATCCCAAGAATTGATGGCATTACTTTCAATATGAAGTTTTAAAAGTAGTTCTCGAATAACCTCCTGTCGACCTTTAGACTCCGCACAAATTAAGATATTTTGTGAGCTTCTATCTGGATCATCAATGATCTGTTTTAACAAGGATAGAGGCTCTTTCTTTTTATGGTCTATCAATAGATTGGGAAGTGCATTGTGAGCCATACCAATTGGAGCATGTCTATTTTGTTTTAATTTATCATTACAATCTAAAAAAGTAATCTGCGGAAATAATTTTTTATTTTGATTGAAATTTTCAAGAGTCAAAAATAAATCTTTAGGTGGTAAAATGGGTCTTTCAACATCATACCGATGTTGCTCATAACGAGAAGTTAACTCACTCCAAAACTGTTGAATGGGAATATCGATTACTTCAGGAAAAATAAATAATGATGTTTCTGGAGATAGATAATCAAATAGGCTAGAGGTATTTTCAAAAAATAGTGGCAAGTAATATTCAATTCCTGCTGGAAATATGCCTTTACTGACATCTCTATAAATTAGGTTTTCTTTAATATTCGTATCAAAAGATGATCGCCATGCTTGCCTGAAATGACTAATTCCTTGTTCGGACGTCGGATATTCCTTAGCAGGTAACAAGTTAATCGAGTCTACTTTTTCGGTGGTTAATTGAGTTTCAGAATCAAAATAACGTAAAGACTCAATCTCAATATCAAATAATTCAACTCGAATAGGCGATTTTGCGCCCATGGGATATAAATCAAGAATTGAGCCTCTAACCGCATATTCCCCGTGTTCCATCACAGTACTAACACTTCGATAACCGTTTTCATTCAGTTTTAGCCGTAAAGAATGTACATCAATCTCTTGCCCTGTTTGTAATAGCAAACATTGCTGCTCTATAAAACTGGTGTGTGGTAACCGTTGTAATGCTGAATTAATTGGCAGTAAAAGAACGCCCTTGGTTTGACTTGGCAGACGATAAAGCGTTTCAAGCCGTTCAGAAATAATATCCTGATGAGGAGAAAAATAGTCGTAAGGTAAAGTTTCCCAGTCAGGTAGTGTAAAAACCGGAATATCACTTTCATCACCTAAAAAGAACTCGATTTCTTGTTTTAAACGATTAAGATTTTGAGCATTAGGTAAAAACACTAGGTTAAGTTTATTAAAGCTAACGGCCATCTTCGCTATAGATAACGCAAGCGCACTTCCATGGGTACTATCAAAATAATGATGAAAGCCAGGTTTAAATTCGAGACTAAAAGGGAGTTGGTTAGTGATTATTTCGCTAGGCATTTTATCAGACTTATTGCTTGATGTGGTTTATCTGTGATACAAATCTATTTGTTTTGGATGTAGATTATACTTTGCTTTTTATCATAAAAACAGTACTCTAAAAATTCCGAAACGCATTTTTATGCTAACTAATTCGGTTATCTATTAAATTTATGATGGGTAAATTCTATAGTGAATTAATTATTCTTTTATGCAAGAATAAACTATTCAAAACATTCTCTAATACTCTAAGTACTTAATTATGACCTTAAAATCACTAGCCAGCGTAAATTTGATACTTCTTGGCTCTATTTTGATTTTTGGATGTGTTTCTATGATGGGATCTCAAACGAAAAATATGACTGATGAAAATAAATTAACCTCTAAAGAGTCATTAATACCTAAAGTACTGGTTGGTATTGATTCTCTCTCTCAATTTGAGCAAAATATTGCTAAAAAGCTGATGCTGAGTATTCGCTATTTTTGCGAAGGTGCGCTTTTAGACGAAGAAAATTCGAGCGAGCGAAAAAGATGTTTAGAGCCTGTCGTTGAGTTGCCTTCGTCATTAGCCAATTTTTTAAGCCAAATTGAGTTGGCAGGTGTGGTTTTATTCTCTGAGAACATTATCTCTGTAGAGCAAACAAAAAAGCTAACAAGTGATATTCAAATGGCCGGAGGTAAGGCGGGTTCTTCTAATTATTTGATTGGAATTGATCAAGAAGGAGGCAGAGTTGTCCGTATCCCAAGAGATATTGCGACGTCTTTTAGTGGTAATATGGCTATTGGCGCTACCTATGAGCAGTTTGGCGATCAATTTTCCACAACGGTCGGCAGCATTATTGGTAAAGAATTGAATTACTTAGGCATTAACCTCAATTTTGCACCAGATGTTGATGTCAATAATAATCCCGATAACCCTGTGATCAATATACGATCTTTTGGTGAGAACCCCGATCGAGTCTCTGAGCTTGGTCTAGCGATGATGAATTCATTGCAAGAACAAAATGTTATGGCGACTTTAAAGCACTTCCCTGGGCATGGAAATACACATGTTGATAGCCATACAGGTTTGCCATCTGTCGACTTTGCAAAATGTGAAATGGATAAAATTGAGTTTGCACCATTTAAATATGCTATTGAAAAAGGTGATCCTGCGATGGTGATGACCGCACATATTCAATATCCACAATTGGATCCAACCCAAGTGATTAATAAATATGGGGAGTCAATTATTGTACCGGCAACAATGTCGCATAAGTTAATGACAAGTATTCTTAAAGATGAATTAGGCTTTAAAGGTGTTGTTATTACAGACGCAATGAACATGGCTGGAATAAGTGCCAATTTTGAATTAGCAGAGGCGACGGCTCAGTCATTTTTGGCGGGTGTGGATATTAGCTTAATGCCTTACCCTATTAGAAATCAAAAAGACATTGATGGCTTTATTCCTTTTGTTAAAGAGATCGCTCAGATAATGGAGGGCTTATCTTTAAAGCCGCAATCTTCTAACAAGTTATCGAAATATGAGCTTTTAAAAGCAACAGCTGAATCAGTTGCGACTATAGAGGCGATAAAGAGCAAGTATCAAAAACCAAATATAATGGCTAAAGAATTAACTTGGACACATAATAAATATCGAAGATTTGAACAAACATTAGCAGAAAAATCTATTTCTGCTTTAAGGTTAGATAAGAAAGTCTTTCCTCTAAACAAACATAGCAACGAAAAATCTATACATATTTTAGTTAGAAACCTTGATCAGAAAGAAGTCGTTGAAAATGCTTTTAAAAATTTAGTGAAAACGGAAGATCTTTATAAACTTAGTTTTACTCTATTAAATAGCCTAGAAATTAAATCTCTAGAATTTGATTTTGATGTGGAGCATTTAATTATATTTGAACAGAATGGAAGTGTCAGCTCTGTTGATATCGGAGAAGCTGGTGATGCTCTTATAAAAAACAAAGGTAAAAGCGCAGTAGAAACTGTTTTAAATACAAAAGAACGGAAATTGATCATTAATCATTATTTAGATTTAGCCAATCAAAAATCTATTCCAACAACATTGATTGCTTCTCAATCTCCTTATGATGTTATCCCTTATTTAGACGAGCAATACAATAAAAAAATCAATAATATTTTGGTTGCGTATGATGCCAGTATTTATTGGGATGATATAAACAATAAAAAAATTGGAAAAGGGTTTCGTGCCATTGTTTCTGCTTTAATCGGCAGAACTGAAGTGCAGGGAAAGTTACCTGTTAAAATATAAAAATAATAATTTAAACTTTTGGGTGGGAAATTATGGCGGCACAATTAACTTTTTTTGACTGGTCAATCTTTGTTGGATACTTTTTACTTCTTTTAGTGACAGGCTGGTTTTTTAGTCGTAAAAAAGTTAATGGAACCGATGATTTTTTTCTTGGCGGAAATACCATGCCTGTATGGTTGGTTGCTATTTCAGTATTAGCAACGGCTCAATCTGCAGCAACATTTTTAGGTGGACCAGATCAAGGCTACCGTGCAGATTTAAGTTATTTAGCAACTAATTTAGGAACAATATTAGCTGCAGTTTTTGTTGCAAAGTATTTAATCCCTAAATTTTACGAATATAAAGTTGCAACCGTTTATGAATTATTAGAAATTCGATTTGGCGAAAAATCTAAAAAACGTGCTGGTAGTATGTATCTTTTTGGTCGAGTCTTTGCTAGCGGTGCACGGCTTTATATGGCTGCTATAGCGGTTTCAATGGTACTCTTTGGCAATATAGAAGCGACAAGTGTAGTTTCAGCGATAGTTATTTTGACTGTGGTTGGTTTACTCTATTCGTTTGTAGGCGGTATTCGTTCAGTTATTTACAGTGATGCTATTCAAACTGTCGTTTATGTTGGTGCTGCTTTGGCGGTTGTTATTTACCTTCTTAATATTATTCCAGTTGATTTTTCGGAAATTGTTAATGCTTTGCAAAATCCTAAAGATGGAGGTGCGTCAAAATTAATGCTGTTTAATTTTGATTTGGATTTCACTTCAAAAGGTGTGTTTACAGTTTGGGCATCAATTACTGGATTTCTTTTATTGAGTATCGCTTCCTTTGGAATGGATCAGGATATGACACAAAGAATTTTGACCTGTAAATCAGCAAAAGAAAGTTCAAAAGCAATGCTATCTTCAGTCGTTCTTATTTTGCCGATTGTTTTTATTTTTGTTTCCATTGGTTTATTGCTTTATATCTTTTACCAACGACCAGACTTAATGGGAATGAGTGATGTTGCACAATTAGGTGGAGAATTTCAGGGTGAAAAAATTACCGTATTTATGAATTTCGTTCTTAATGAAATGCCTTCCGGTCTGCGTGGGTTAGTGACTGTTGGGATAGTAGCCGCAGCGTTATCAACTTTAAATTCTGGGTTGAACTCTATGTCATCGGTCGTCATTCAAGATCTATATAGGCCTTGGTTAAAGAAAAAACAAATAATTAAAGAAGAAGGTCACTTCGTTAAGGCTGGCCGTATTGGAATGGCTGGTGCAGCTCTAGCGCTAGCCGGAATGGCTATTTTGAGTTTTTACTGGCAACGTTATACCGACATGCCACTTTTAGCTTTCGCTTTAAGTGTTATGGTTTTTTCATACAGCGGATTATTAGGTGTCTATTTTAATGCCTTATTTACTAAAAGAGGCAATGAATCCAGTGTGTTTGTGGCTTTAATTGCGGGTTTTATATCAACATTATTTTTTCAATCGTACATTCAAGATATGATTAACATTGAAGTACTTAAATTTGATTTAGCTTTTCCATACCAGTTATGTATAGCTACATTAATCGCATTTCTGATTTGTTTTGCAGGTAATCCTGATAAACAAAAGAGTTTTTTAATAGATGCTCAGTAAAGAAAAACAATTTGTATTAGCGATAGACGCTGGGGGTACAAAAACGCTTGGTCTTTTAAAGTGTTTAAAAAGCGAAGAAACTTGGTATTTTAGATCAAGTAGCGCATCTTTATCACATAACTTACCCAATGCATGTGAGAAAATTGAAAACGTTGCAAAAATACTTTTGCAAAAAGCATCCTGTAAATCGGAACAAGTTATGCTCGTTTGTGGCGCGGCAGGTGCTGGAAACTCAAAAAATAGAAAAGTACTGGAAAATAAATTAAATCAAATATTTTCTGATGTATTAATTTCAAATGATGGACGAACTTCACTTTATGGTGCAGGTTTGGGAGAGCCCATTATTGTTTTAGCAATGGGAACGGGAAGTGTAGCTATGCGTCTCGATAAAGATAAGAATGAAACACAATTTGGTGGATGGGGTTTTACTGTAGGAGATTTAGGTAGTGGCGCTTACATGGGAAAACAATTGGTTGCTTTAGCACTAGTTCAACTTGATAAACAGCAGTTGAAGTGTGATATTCTAATAAATGAAACAATTTTTAAAATAACAAGAACTAGAGTGGCTAATAATGTTCCAAGTAATGCGCAAGAAGTAACCCAAACCATTGTAGAATGGATCCAACGAGCTACTCCAACAGATTATGCATCATTTGCACCACTGATCTTTGAGTATGCAGATCAAAGTGTATTCGCACAAAATATTCTAAAAGAATCTGCTTTATGGATAGAAGACTTAGCGGAAACAGCAGGCTATAAAAGTAACCGATTTGGTGATATTCCAATTGCACTTATTGGCGGTCTTGCTCAGTCAATAAAACCCTATTTATCAACAGAGTTTTCAAATTTTTTGGTTCCTTCTAAGGGAAGTGCGTTAGATGGTGCATTGTTTATTGGCGAATCTTATTTATTGAATAATTAATGTTCAAATATTATGTAATTTAGGAATTAAAAAAAAATAAAATTTTATGAAAAATGAAAGTTTAATTAATCAACTAGCAAATTTAATTTCTGAAAATCAAAATCCAGATACGTTGAATATTGATCAGGTCAGTACTGAAGATGTGGTTAAGCAAATTAATCAACAAGATCATAAAGTGGCAAAAGCTATTAAAAAAATCATTCCTCAAATAGCCCAATCAGTTGATGTTATTGTGAATGCATTTAATCAAGGCGGGCGTTTGATTTATTTGGGGGCGGGAACGAGTGGTAGAATAGGTGTGTTAGATGCCGTTGAATGTGTTCCAACTTTTGGAATAGAGCATGGTATAGTGATTGGATTAATGGCCGGTGGTAAATCGGCTATGTATCAAGCTAAAGAAGGCATTGAAGATCAGTTTGATGAAGGTGAAAAAGATTTAATCAGTATAGAATTAAAAAGTGAAGATGTTGTTGTCGGAATTGCTGCGAGTGGTAGAACACCCTATGTGATCGGTGCGCTCGATTATGCACAAAAAATTGGAGCGAAAACGATCGCGTTAAGTTGTAATCCAAAAGCAGAAATTGCTGATCACGCGCAAATACCACTATTGCCGATAGTTGGGCCGGAAGCATTAACGGGATCGACTAGAATGAAATCTGGTACTGCACAAAAAATGGTACTCAATATTCTAAGTACAGCTAGTATGATTAGAGTCGGTAAAAGTTATCACAATTTGATGGTTGATGTGAAGGCAACCAATGAAAAGTTGCACGCTCGTGGAACTAGAATGTTGATGCAAGTAACAGGTCTAGCAGAGCAGAATGCTATAGAGATATTGATATCCGCTGGTGGATTGGTGAAGTTGGCTATTTTGATGGCATTATCCGGGAAAAATGCCGAAGACGCGACTCAAGCGCTAAATGATGCAAATGGGTTCTTACGCAAAGCAATTAAGAACAGTACAACATGAAATTTATTTCACTTATATTTAAGCTAACAGTTATATTTGTAATTGTAACCTCATCTTTAAGAAATATTACTCAAGCTAATAACCATTTAAAGATTAAAACAGGTGCCGATCGTCCCGAACTTTATTTACCCTATTTACAACATAAAAAAGTTGGTGTGTTGGTTAATCCAACATCACGCACTCATGGGCAGCACTTGGTCGATTTTTTAATATCAAAGGGGATCAATGTAGTGCTAATTTTTGCACCTGAGCATGGCTTTAGAGGAGAGCATGGCGCGGGGGAAATCGTCAAGGATAATCGTGATCCCAATACGGGAATAGAAATTATGTCATTACATGGAAAAAATAGAAAACCATTAAAAGAACACCTCGCTCAACTTGATATTTTTTTGTTTGATATTCAAGACGTAGGGGTGCGCTTTTATACTTATATCTCTTCAATGCATTATTTTATGGAATCTTGTGCTGAAAATAATATACCGCTAGTTATTTTAGACAGGCCAAATCCAAATGGTGACTATATAGCAGGTCCGGTGCTCGATTTAGAGTACCAAAGTTTTGTGGGTATGCATCCTATCCCTGTTGTGCATGGACTAACGGTTGCAGAGCTTGCTTATATGATCCAAGGCGAAGAATGGTTAAAAACTAAAAATAGCTGTGAATTACATATTGTGACTAATGAAAATTATCACCATGGTATGCGATACTCTTTACCCGTTAAACCTTCCCTTAATTTGCCTAATGATCGTTCAATTAGGCTTTATCCTAGCTTAGGTTTTTTTGAATCTACACCTGTTAGCGTTGGTAGAGGAAGTGAATTGCCATTTCAGGTTTTGGGTTATCCTAATAAAGATATGGGTGACTTTCAGTTTACACCAAAGAAAATACGAGGAAGTTGGGAAAAACTGAATCATGCAAATGAGTTGCTCTTTGGTGATGATTTGTCTATAAAAAAAGGGAGAGACTATAATGGTCGAGATTTAACTAAAATGAATTTATCTCTTTTTGTTAATTGGTATGAAAAATTTAAAAATAATGGGTTACAGATGATTACCCGACCAAAATTTTTAGCCAA
Organism: uncultured Kangiella sp.; assembly: GCA_964601915.1. GTDB lineage: Bacteria > Pseudomonadota > Gammaproteobacteria > Enterobacterales > Kangiellaceae. The sequence goes on from CAZRPK010000074.1 coordinate 14,120, forward strand.
GTTATCAGGCTCGGAAAAATTAGATAAATGGTTAAAAATGGGTTGGAGCGCCCAAAAAATTGAAAATAAATGGCATAAAAAACTTTTAAAGTATAAAAAATTAAGAGCTAAATACCTAATTTATCCCGATAGCGATTATATGAAAAACTTTAAATAATAAGGGCTATACAAGTCAATTGGAATAATTTATTCAAAATGGTTATGATAGAAAGATGACATATAGAATATTAATAATGTATAAAGTTAAATGAGTTGCCTTCTTCAAATTCGTTCAATCAGAAATGAAATGTCGGTTAATGAAAAGAAGTTAGCTGACTATATCTTAAATAATTCGGCTCTTTTACGAGACTATTCATCACAGCAGTTGGCTAGAGCCGTTGGCGTAAGTCAGTCCAGTGTTGTTAAGTTTTGTCAAAAATTGGGTTATCGAGGTTATCCTGATCTTAAATTAGCAATTAATGAATCTGTGGCTAGAAGCTCAGGTAGCTCCGGCGCTCCAGCAACTAGTTCTTTCGCAAATTCAGCTTTAAATGATGTTTCTGATCAACTCTTAAAAAGTAAATTAGAGGCTATATCCGCAACCATCAATTTAAATAAAGAGTCGTCTTTTATAACTGCGATTGAATCGATTAAAAAAGCGGAAAAAATACAAATATTTGGTGTGGGTGTGTCACGTTTTGTGGCTGAGCATCTAGCTATCCGTTTACTTAACTCTGATAAATTAGCTTTTGCATTAAATGATTCGGCTTATCAAAAGCAGTTTTTATCACGCTTAGCCAAGGGGGATCTTTTAATTCTATTATCGCCAGTTGATGAGTTGAAGTTGGATAAATTTTTAGTGGTTGAAATGCGTGAAAGAGGTGTTAAATTGCTGCATATCGGAAAATACTCAGCTAATACAAATACTCACTTGTTAGATATCCATCTTTCAACAGTTTCAGGAACAGAAAATACTTTAAAGCATGATTTTGCCAAACGAGCAGCTCAACAACATATCGTTGATATTTTACTGGCGATGGCTTTAAATAATTAAAGCGTACTAGTCTAATTTACAAGAGTAACCAAACTAGTTTTCGGGCTCACAAAGTTTTATTCAATTTAGCCTAACAACTAATTAGTCGGCCATTAAAAACAACTTAACTACTTGATATATCAGGGCGGGATTACGCATTGATTGTTTTTTT
>CAZRPK010000075.1:0-14997 GCA_964601915.1 uncultured Kangiella sp.
TGATCTATCTCGCACAAAAAAGAATTTTGTTTGAGTGTTTGGGGCGGAGTGTGAGTTATACCATTTAGCCCAAATCCGCATCTACTAAGATAATGCCGTCATTAGTGTATAATCCTAACTTGAACGTCAACAAAGGATTTAATGCATGTCATTTGAAGTTTTTGTTAGTCAATTATCTAACCTAATTTTTTTACCACCAGGTATTAATTTATTGCTTGGACTTGGTGCCTTTTTTATACGTAAAAAATATAAAAAGATATCCTCTTTAACTATCATTTTTGCGATCTCAACCTTTCTATTACTTAGTCTACCTATAGTTGCAAAAAAGCTAACCATTAACCTGCAAACTGAAAGTTACCTATCTCTAAAGCAAATTAAATCTTTTGAAAAACTCGAAAGAGAAGACATTGCGATTGTTATATTAGCAGGAGGAAGACGCAGTTCTGCGCCTGAATACGGAGAGGTCGACACGGTCAGTCGAGTGACCCTGCAAAGATTGCAATACGGCGCATGGTTACATAGAAAACTCAAGTTCCCACTTTTATTATCAGGTGGTAGTGTTAAAGGAGAAGCAACCGCAGAAAGTGTTTTGATGAATCAGACCATGTTATCTGCTTTTAATATACCGCCAAAATGGATAGAAACTGAAAGTAAAAATACTGCGGAGAATGCACAGTTTACCGCAAAGATATTAAAAGAAAGCGCTATAACCGAAATTCTTTTGGTCACCCACGCAACTCATATGCACAGAGCAAAAATTGAGTTTGAAAAAACGGGACTGACTATCATCCCAGCCCCAACCGTTTTTGAATATGAAAATGGAAGTTGGTTAGATTACCTTCCTTCTGCAAAAGCGCTTTATGAAAGTCACAGCGCTTTGCATGAAAAACTGGGACGTTTTTGGTATTGGGTAAGGTATTAAATCAAAGTCAAAAAAACTAGTGAGTCATTTCATCCCAAAAGGATTTAACACCTGTCCACCAATTGCTTGATTTAGGGCTATGCTGTTTTTTACTACCGTTCAGGTAATCGTCAAATTCGGTCAATTTAGTTTTCTGCTCTTTATTCAAATTAACCGGCGTTTCTACAACAACTCGACAAAGTAAATCACCTCTCATACCTCCACGCATTGGAGAAATCCCTTTGCCCCGCATTCTGAACATTCGTCCTGTTTGTGTTTCTGCAGGGATTTTTAATTTTACTTTTCCATCTAAGGTTGGCACTTCTAATTCACCACCAATACAGGCTGTTTTGAAGCTGATCGGCATTTCACAATATAAATGCTCGCCATCTCGATCAAATATTGTATGATCTTTAACATGAACTTGAACATAAAGATCACCTGCAATTGCTCCCGCACCACCAGCTTCACCTTCACCCGTTAAACGAATTCGATCACCCGTATCAACACCTGCTGGAATTTTTACTGAAAGTGTTTTTTCTTTACGTACACGTCCCTCACCAGAACAACTATTACAAGGATCTTTTATTACTGTACCTTGACCATTACAGCTAGGACAAGTTTGTTGCACCGAAAAGAAACCTTGCTGCATTCTGACCTGTCCAACGCCTTTACAAGTACCACATTGACTAGAGCTAGAACCTTTCTTTGCACCACTTCCGCTACATGGTTCGCACGCTACATAAGTTGGGATTTTGATAGTTTTCTTAATGCCTTTTACTGCATCTTCTAAACTCAGCTCTAGGTTATATTGAAGGTCAGAGCCACGACGCTGTCTTTGACGACCGCCTCGACCTTGACCACCGCCACCTCCGCCAAAAATGTCACCAAACACGTCACCAAAAATATCACTAAAACCTTGTTGACCACCTCCGCCACCAAATCCACCTTGATTCTGATCAACACCTGCATGACCGTATTGATCATAGACTTGACGCTTTTGTGGATCGTTTAAGATTTCATAAGCTTGCTTTGCTTCTTTAAATTTTTCTTCAGCATCTTTTGAGTCGGGGTTTCGATCAGGATGGTATTTCATTGCCAATCGGCGATAAGCTTTTTTCAGCTCTTTTTCATCAACTGATTTACTAACGCCAAGAATTTCGTAATAGTCTTTTTGTGACATGTTTTTTCTCTTTCTTTTAGATCAACAACGCGGGGTAAGCCCCGCGTCAGATAAAACTTATTTTAAAGCTAAAGAAGCATTTATTTTGCCTAATAATTACTTCTTTTCATCCTTCACTTCTTCAAACTCAGCATCAACTACATCATCGTTTGCATTTGACTCTTCAGCTTGTGGCTCTTCACTCGGTGCTCCTTGAGCTTTTCCGGCTTCAGCTTGCGCTGCTGCATACATACGCTCTGCCATTTTTTGAGATGACTTAGTTAGCTCTTCAGTTTTAGCGGTAATTTCATCTTTACTATCACCTTTAAGCGCGCCTTCTAAATCTGTAATCGCTTGCTCAATGGCTTCTTTTTCACCATCTTCAAAAGTGACTTTTTCTTCACCCATGGTTTTCTTAGTTGCATGAATTAAACCATCCGCTTGGTTTCTAATTTCCACCATTTCTTGGAACTTCTTATCTTCTTCGGCATGTGCTTCAGCATCACGAATCATTTGCTCGACTTCTTCATCCGATAACCCAGATGAAGCTTTAATGATAATAGACTGCTCTTTACCTGTCGCTTTATCTTTTGCACTAACATTTAAGATACCATTTGCATCAATATCAAAGTTAACTTCAATTTGTGGCGTTCCACGTGGTGCTGGTGGAATATCACTTAAATCAAATTTACCTAATGATTTGTTTTGTGCTGCCATTTTTCGCTCGCCCTGACAAACATGTACCGTTACCGCACCTTGATTATCTTCTGCGGTTGAGAAAATTTGGTTAGCTTTAGTTGGTATAGTAGTGTTTTTGTCAATTAAATTAGTCATAACACCACCCATTGTCTCGATACCAAGAGACAGTGGAGTAACATCTAGCAATAATACGTCTGTTACATCACCCGCTAAAACTGCTCCCTGAATAGCGGCTCCCATTGCAACGGCTTCATCAGGATTAACATCTTTCTTTGGCTCTTTTCCGAAGAAGTTAGTCACTGTTTCTTGCACTTTAGGCATACGTGTTTGACCACCAACCAAAATAACATCATCAATATCTGAAACATTAAGCCCTGAATCTTTAATCGCAATTTTTAGCGGCTCTAATGTACGCTCAACTAAGTCATCAACTAATGACTCTAATTTAGCTCGAGTTAACTTGATGTTTAAGTGCTTGGGTCCTGATGCATCAGCCGTGATATAGGGTAAATTAATATCAGTTTGAGTACTTGAAGAAAGCTCAACTTTAGCTTTTTCACCCGCTTCTTTTAAACGTTGAAGCGCCAGTGGATCATTGTTTAAATCAATGCCACTTTCTTTTTTAAATTCAGCAACTAAGAATTCAATAACACGCATATCAAAATCTTCACCACCTAAGAATGTATCACCGTTAGTCGATAACACTTCAAAGGTATGCTCGCCATCCATTTCAGCAATTTCAATGATTGAGATATCAAAAGTACCGCCCCCTAAATCGTATACAGCAATTGTTTTATCGCCTTGGCTTTTATCCATACCGTAAGCTAACGCTGCAGCTGTTGGCTCATTAATAATACGTTTAACTTCTAAGCCGGCAATTTTACCCGCATCTTTAGTTGCTTGACGTTGTGAGTCATTGAAATAAGCCGGAACAGTAACAACCGCTTCAGTCACTGTTTCACCTAAAAAGTCTTCGGCTGTTTTCTTCATTTTTTTAAGAACTTCAGCACTGACTTGAGGAGGAGCCATTGCTTTGCCATTTCCCTCAACCCACGCATCGCCATTATCAGCTTTTACAATTTTGTAAGGCACCATGCTGATATCTTTTTGTACGACCTTGTCATCAAACTGACGGCCAATTAAACGCTTAATTGCGAATAAAGTGTTAGTTGGATTAGTCACCGCTTGACGCTTTGCCGATTGACCGACTAAAACTTCACCGTCTTGTGCATAAGCAACAATAGAGGGTGTGGTTCTTGCGCCTTCAGCATTCTCGATTACTCGTGAATCTTTACCATCAAGTACTGATACACAAGAGTTAGTTGTTCCTAAATCGATCCCAATTATTTTTCCCATGGTCTTTCTCCAAAATTTGTTAAGTTAGCTTTTTATATTTTGACTGAAGGCTTTTTACCGTTTCAGTATTTTCAAAAGCATTTAAATAAGTGTTTTATTGACTTGCCCTATATCTGGGGGCTTGCAAAATTATTTCAAGAGAGCATGCACCTAAAACCGGTTATTTTTTATACATTCTCATCTATTGATGCTGTTTTTCCTTTTGCCACAATCACTCTAGCAGGTCTAATTAACCGACCATTTAACTGGTAACCAGGCTGAATAACAGCCATAACGCTATTTGGTTCATGCTCTTCTGTTTCTTGCATCAGCATTGCTTCGTGTAATGCTGGATCAAAGTTGTCTCCAAGAGGTGTAATTTGCTCAATTGAAAATCTTTTGAGTGTATCCACCATTAGTTTATAAGTCAGCTCAATCCCTTCATGCATCGCTTTTTGTGAGTCGTCTTCAATGGGCAATTCAAGCGCTTTTTCTAAACTATCTACAACCCCTAAGATTTCTTTAGCAAAACGCTCTAATGCAAATTTACTAGCATTACTAACTTCTTTTTCAGTGCGACGGCGGATATTTTCAGTTTCAGCTTTAGAGCGCAATGCCGCATCTTTATTAGAAGCTGCTTCGGCTTCGGCTTTCTCTAACGAATCGGTTAGTTGTGTAATTTGCTCTTCTAAACTTAACGACTCTTGATTGTTGTCTGATTCTGTAGACTCTTCTTTAACGTTCTTTGCATCTATAGATTCAACCTCTGCAGATTCTGCTTCAGGATTTTTGATATCCTCGTTATTGCTCATTTTTAACTCCTAAATAAATGGTGTACACACAACTATCGTTAATTATGGAACGAATAATCGTTAGTTTCAGAATTTGATGGAAATATGGGGATGATTAGAGATATTTCAACTGACTTATCGAGCTTTACTATCAAGCGCTGACGAAAGCATTTTAGCCGTTACGTCTACAATTGGGATAACTTTATCATATTGCATTCGCGTAGGACCAACGACCGCCAAAACGCCGACGGATTTACCATCTTGTTTGTACGGAGCTGTCACTAAACTACAACCGGCCAGCCCTTGACTGCCAGACTCTTCACCAATAAAAATTTTCACCCCATCGGCAGCAAGCGAACGGTCAAGTAAGCTCATAATTTGTTGTTTTTGCTTAAATGCAGAAAATATTTGTTCAATATTATCTAGTTGTCCATGGGATGCCATTGAGACCAAATTAGTCTGGCCAGATAAATGAAAGCTGTTGTCTGTTTGTTCTGTTAACTCTTGAGAAGATTGAAACCCTTTTTCGGCAAATTCAATAGCATTCTGTAATAATGAATCAAGTTGCTGCTTTTCTTTTAGCATTTCACCAAATAACTCTTGTCGTGCAGAGTTAATATCACGCCCTACTAACTGCTGATTCAAATAATCGGCCATTTGAGAGATTTCATCACGCTGATAATCTCGATCGACTTGAATCACACGGTTTTGAATTTCGTCATTTTCTAATACCATCACCACTAATAGGCGGTTATCCGAAAGCGGAACAAAGTCGATCTGCTGCAATTTTTTGACTGGTTGACTTGGGATTTGCACTAAACTCGCCATTCGAGTCATATCTGAAAGTAAATTTGAAACAGTGCCTATCAAGGTGCGAGTGTCTTGTTTAGGGTTAAGATTGGCTCTTACATGATCAATCAATGCTGATTTTGGTGAGCGAATTTGGATAATTTTATCAACAAAAATTCTTAACCCTTGAGTCGTTGGAATTCTACCAGCCGAAGTATGAGGCGACAATAATAGACCTTGTCTTTCTAAATCTGCCATCACGTTTCTGACGGTCGCAGGGCTTACTGAAAGATGTGACGATTGCAATAAAGCCTTAGATCCAATTGGTGTTCCCTGTTTCACATAGGACTCAATCAATGACTTCATTAATATTAAATCACGTTCTTTCATTTACAACTCTGTTAGAATTTAAAAGATATTTGCTAATTGATGGATTATCAACGAAAATAATTAGACTTTATTATATTCAGATAAGTTAGACTTTGCTATATTGGGATAAAAATACCTAATTACAATGGTAAGACTCATTGGTTAAACCCAATAGTAAGACTCAACGGTAAAACGATGCCTCACTCAAAATCATTTAATAAAATTGGTCTATCTGGCAAACCCGGTAGTAAGGCAGCTCAAGAATCGATTGATAGCTTAATTGGCGTGATTAGCGCTCTTAGTTTAGAAATATTTATGCCTTATTCTGAGACAATTTCTTTTCCAACCGCTTCTGCCAGTGACAAGGTAACTCAAATTCCATTCGAAGAACTGGGTGCTAAATGCGATCTAGTGATAGTAGTAGGCGGTGATGGCAGCATGCTAAAAACCGCACGAGACTTAATTGATAGTCAAGTTCCATTGCTAGGAATCAACCGAGGTCATTTAGGTTTTTTAACCGATATCAGACCAACCGAAGTTGAAACCAGAGTACCTCCTATTTTAGAAGGCAAATACAGTTTAGAAAATCGATTTTTACTTCACACAGAAGTATTCCGTAATGACAAACCGATTGGTAGTTCCTCTGCGGTAAACGACATTGTTTTATATCCTGGTGAAATCGCTAGAATGATTCAGTTTGAACTATATATGGACAGGCAGTTTGTTTACAGCCAACGCTCTGATGGATTAATTGTTTCGACACCAACCGGTTCAACAGCCTATTCTCTATCTGGAGGTGGTCCGATTCTCGACCCACAAACTGATACTATAGTTTTAGTTCCAATGTGCCCACACACGCTAACGAGTCGTCCAATTGCTGTTAACAAACACAAAGTAATCGATATAGTCATTTCAGAAACCAATCCTCACAATCCAAAATTAAGTTGTGATGGTCAAGTCATTATCGATCTAGCACCAGGTGACAGAATAAGAATAAAACAATATCCTATTCAAATGCGCTTAGTACATCCTTTAGATTATGATTATTTTGAAGTATTAAGGACTAAATTAGGTTGGGGACAGAAACTCTAATTAGTTAGTTGTGAATACAGTTTTAATAGCTTTTTAGGTAGTTCTTCAGCCTTTCTAACGAGGATATAATTGTCTTTACCAAATAGGTAAGGTAAATATTGATTAGCATCTTCATCGATGGTAATGCAAAACGTTTGTAACCCTTTCTGGCGCGCTTCTTGAATTGATTTTCTAGTGTCTTCAATTCCATAACGACCTTCGTATCGATCAAGATCATTCGGCTTGCCATCGGTTAAAATAAGCAATAACTTCTGTGACGTTTGTTGTTCTAATAATTGATTTGTCGCTTGCCTAATTCCTGCACCCATACGCGTATAGTATCCCGGCTCAATCGCTTGGATATGTCCTCTAATCGTATTATCTAAATTTTGATTAAATTCTTTTATTTGATAATAACGAACATTATTTCTTTTAACTGAAGAAAAACCACTCATTGCATAGCTATCGCCACAAGCATTTAATGCCTCACTAAAAAGAAAAAGCGATCCTCTAATAACATCGATCACCCGTGCGTCATTACTAACCCATGCATCAGTTGAAAGCGATAGATCCGCCAACAATAAGCAGCTCAAGTCTCGTGAATTATGTTGAAGGGATTTAAATAACCCTGGGGGATTACTTGTATTTCCTCTTTTCACATCCGTTTGAAAACGAATAATGTTATCTAAATCTAGTTCACTTCCATCATATTGATTTTTTAACCAATGTTTTTCTGGTTTTAAATTTTCAAACTGAGCTTTCAAGTTTTTAACTTTTCCCACTAGATCTTCAGGAATATTACAAGGCATGCTACCTTTAGGCTGCATTATTTTTAATGCACAATAATCCTCTACCAATATTTGTTTATTAAAATCCCATTCAGGTAACAGAATGCCTTCTAATATTACCTTATCATCATAATCTGATGCGGGAAGATCTAAATCAAACTTTACTCGACTAGCCACTGTGTCACTTGATTCTGAAAGACTAATAACATCCATATCATCAGCGGCTTGTTGTGCAGAATCTTCATCATTATCATCGGCAGTTCGATCTAGGTTAATAAATTCTGACCAGCTAAAATAGCTTTCTAACCTAAAAGCCATTAAACCACTTCGTCCATCAGGATCATCAACCACCTCACCCTTTCGGCGATGTTTTTCTTTTAGTTTTTTAACGCCTTTTTGCTTTACCTCATCTTGCTTCTGTGACTTCTTTGCTTTCATTTTTAATTTAGAAGGAACAAGAGTTGGGTGCAACCATAACGGTACAGGTGGAAGCATTAATGGATCTGAAATGGGTGAATTAATAGATCCTGGATTATTTAACGCTTTTCGGATTAATAATTCATCCTCAAAAAAACATTTTCTAACGTAGGCTTTTTCTATTCGATACTGTAAATGATTTTCAACTAGTTCTCGGTAAATTTTATCAATTCCTGGGTATTTCTTTAAAGCTTTCAAAACACATTGTTGACTATCAAACAACCAGTTTTTATTTGATTCTTTTGTCACACTCAATATTACAACTAACCACAAATAGAGTTTTCTATTTAATTCTTTCGATGGAAATACTGCAATCTCGCTAGGAAGGCGAATAGACTCTTTATCTTTCCAAGCAAGTTCTGTTTTATCTCCGGCGTTTGCGAAACGAGATAATAGAGATGGCTTAGCTGACCAAAGTGTTCTTTGTGTCGGCATAATTTGAATACTTGGATGACCCCCTAACACGTGAAACTGAATTGCCAGCTTAGTAGACAAATCTTGTAGTAAAATCGTCGCTTCTGGAAAATGATGATCAGAATATTTTGAAATGACATTATGCCAAATTTTTCCTACATATTCTTCCATGGATTTATTTTTGACTCTTGTGAAAGTTGATAGGAATAGCGACTGAATTTTTATCTTGTTCGCTACCTGGTTTCCAACTTAAAACAGGTTTACCTTTCTGTGAAGTTTCACAGGCATCTAAGCATTGAGTACATTGAGTGCATGAAAACATGTGCCGCTTCATACCTCTTGGTTTTAATCGCATAGGACAAGCATGATCGCAATAATTATCACAACTTTTACATTGTGATGCTTTACTTTTATCAAAGTTAATCACTAAACCTTTTCTATTTGCCATCCAGGCCAAACTTTGAAAAATTCCAAAGGCACAGCCAAAGCGACAAAATAGATGACGAGTAAACAAAAATTCCAAACTAAGAATGAGCGTCGCAACAATAATAAAAACTTGTTTAGGAAAGGATAACGTATTATGGATTAATCCATACAATATTTCATAAGGGTTGATTACGTATCCAATTAAAACAACAGCCCACAGAAAAGCCATTAAAATGGCGAATGGAAAAACAATTAACCACCATTTTTTATTTTGATCTCTGATTCGACCATCGACTTGAATTTTTGGTAGTGCTTCGCCATCCCAAATAGACAGTTTACCAATTGCTTTACTTAAAAACCCGTTGAGGATTTCTACAACACTAAAATGAGGGCATAGCCAACCGCAATAGATCCGCCCATATTTATAAAATAGAAAAAATCCCGTAGCCAACAAGCTGATCACAGGGATCAATCCATAGATTAGTAAATTAATCGCAAGCTGACCAATGGGCAAATCATCACCAATTCCGATCGACCATTGAAAAGTTAATAGATAAAAATGTCCTTCATCTAAATCGAACCGAAAAAAATTAAATATTGGAGCAACACAAAACAAAATAAAAAATAATGTTTGGGTCAGCTTTCTAAGTTCCTGTTGTTTAGATGGCACCATAATTTATGTAAACGATTGTGTCATAATAGATATACTATAACTTTAATGAAATCACTTCATAAAGTGCTTCTATCGTTGATTGGTCATCTGACATGGGTTCAAGCATCGCGGCTCTAACAGCAGATGGAATATCTAAACCAGCATTGATTAACGTTGCCGTGTAAATAATCAAACGTGTTGAAACAGCCTCTTCTAAATCGTGATCTTTTAATTGCCTCAACATCACCGCCATCTCAACTAATTGAGTTGCTAGGGTTTGATCAATTCCCGTTTGTCGACAAACTATTTCAATCTCTACATCTAACCTTGGATAATCAAACCGTAAAGAAACAAACCGCTGCCTTGTAGATGGTTTCATTCCTTTCAATAAATTTTGATAACCCGGATTATAGGAAACGACTAACATAAAATTATCAGGAGCATTAAGTAATTCTCCGGTTCGATCAATCGGTAGAATTCTCCGATCATCGGATAACGGATGTAAGACGACTGTTGTATCTTTTCTTGCTTCTACAATTTCATCTAAGTAACAAATTCCACCATGCCGAACCGCTTTAGTAAGTGGACCATCTTGCCAAGCGGTTTCACCACCTTCCAATAAATGTCGACCAACTAAATCAGCGGCGGTTAAATCATCATGGCATGCTACTGTATTTAAATTTAATCCGAGTTTATTTGCCATAAAACCGATGAATCGTGTTTTTCCACAACCAGTTGGCCCTTTGATTAAAACAGGTAACTGATTATTAAATGCGTGTTCAAATATTTGAATTTCATTATCTTGCGGAAGGTAAAATAATGGATCGGTTTTATCGGCAGATTTAACTTTTTGATCCATAAGAAATTCTCAAGAATAATAAAGTAAAAACTTGTAGGAGCATGGTTACTCAATATACTCCTACAAATAGAGTGGAACATTATAGTTTAACTAGGCTTCGTCATCATCTGTTATGAAAAAACTCCATACATAAACGACTAAACCTATCATGAAGATTACACCGGAAACTGTTCGTAACCAGTAAAATACTTGAAGTTGGTCTTGCACCACCATAAACGATTGCCCTTCACCCATTCTTTGCAACCAGACTTGCAAAATTCCTGCACCAGTTAAGAATAGAGTAATAAAAACCATAGAGACTGTCATTAACCAAAAAGACCACATTTCTACTGTTTGTGATTTCTGACAATTAGCTTCTCGTCCTCGCATGATTGGCATTGCGTAAGAGATGATGGTTAAAACAATCATCACGTAAGCTCCGTAAAATGCCATATGACCATGAGCTGCTGTAATTTGTGTGCCATGCGTATAAAAATTGACAGGCGCTAACGTATGCATAAAGCCCCAAACTCCAGCGCCTAAGAATGCCATTACACCACACCCCATTGCCCACAATACTGTTGCTTTATTCGGATGCTCACGTCTTCTTTTGTTAACCATATTAAATGTAAATAAAGTCATCATAAAGAATGGTATGGGTTCCATCGCGGAAAATATTCCACCTATAGGTTGCCAATATTCGGGCGTACCAATAAAGTAATAATGATGCCCCGTTCCAAGTATTCCAGTAATCAACGCAGCCGCAACAATAATGTATAGCCACTTATCAATCACTTCACGATCGACGCCAGTCGTTTTGATTAACACATAAGCCATTATTGAAGCGAGTATTAATTCCCAAACACCTTCAACCCATAAATGAACAACCCACCACCAAAACATTTTGTCTAGGACTAGATTTTCCGGATTGTAAAAGGAAAATAGAAACATCACGGCAAGTCCAATTAAACCTGTTAATAAAATGATATTAACAACTGTTTTACGACCTCCAAGAATTGTCATTCCTATATTAAAGAGAAAACCTAAAGCTACAACAACAATGCCAATTTTAGTAATGGTTGGTTGCTCTAAAAATTCTCGCCCCATGGTTGGTAATAGATCATTTCCTGTAATTTCAGCAAGTGTCGCATAGGGAACTAAAAGATAACCTAAAATAGTTAGTGCTCCGGCAACGAGAAAGATCCAAAACAAAGCGATAGCCAATTTAGGACTGTAAAGTTCCCTTTCTGCTTCTTCAGGAACCATATAATAAGCAGCTCCAAAAAATCCAAAGAGTAACCAAACAATTAATAAGTTAGTGTGAACCATTCTGGCGACGTTAAAGGGAATTTCAGGGAATAGAAAATCACCCCAAACATATTGCAACCCCATAATAAGACCAAATAAAATCTGACCAATAAATAAACCAATTGCCGCAATAAAATAAGGTTTGGCGACCAATTGTGATTGATATTTAACTAAAGTTGTCATGCTCCCCTCCTACCCTTGAATGTTTGGCGGCCAATTAGCTGTATTAATTTCGCTAGTCCACTTTAAAAAATCTGCAATACCATCTAGTTCTTCTTCTGTTAAATTAAACTGAGGCATAGAACGACGACCTGGAATACCATTTTTAGGGCGACTCTTGATGAATGCCTTAATAGCTTCTTTAGAGTTCCCAAAACGGATGTAAACATTGCCAAGTTCTGGAGCAAAATATGCACCCTCGCCTAATAACGTGTGGCAACCGATACAGTTATTCTCCTCCCAAACTTTTTTTCCGAGAACAACCGATCCAGTAATATTCTCTCGATGATCACGTTCTGGTAATCGTTGAACCGTATCAAAGGATAAAGCAAGAAATACAAGAATGAAAAAGACACTCCCACCAAAGTAAATATTTCTTGCCATGCTTTTTGTAAATTTTTCGCTCATGGCTTTATTCCTCCTATTAAAAATTTGTGTAGTGCATCGATCTTAATTTTTTCCACCCCTATAATGCCTGACTAGTAAAAACAATATTTGATCTAAATCAGTATAATGATTAGTTTATAAATCTACCTTTATTTGAAAAGCCACATTAATTCCACTTGCAGATAATGTGTCAAGCACAGGATCATCAATGTTTAAACCTTCAACATCAGACCATCGCCAATATTTTTTATCTCCTATGTTATAAATTGCTGCGGATAAACTCATTCTTTTATTGACTTGGTAATTCGCAATGATATCTACAATGCCATAACCCGATGTTTTAAATAATCTTTGTGCAGGATCGTCGGATTCTTCGATATCATTTTTAGCGGAATGTAGTGAAGTATGTAATGCAAGTGTCCACTTTTGACTTGAACTAGTCCAAGTCATTCCAAGAAGAGCGTGATTGGGATCGATATTGTTCAGTGACTGCTGTGTATCTTCATTTTCACCTTTGCTCCAAAATAAACTGGTATAAGCTTTAATTTTGTCATTCCGGCTAAACCAGTTTGAAGTTTGATAAGTATACTGAAATTCACTTCCGTATATTTTTGCACTATCAATGTTTTGTGACTGAAATAAAACCCTACCAGAAACAGGATCAAACCCAAGATTTACTTTTGTTTGAATAAAGTCATCGTAATTAGTATAAAAACCAATCCAATCAAAAAAGTGTTGAGTTGATGATATTCTATAACCTAATTCAAATCCTTCTGATGACTCAGATTTTAAGTCTGGATTTGGAATTGCTCTAATGTTAAATAATGGAATATCTAAACCAATATTGGCATCTTCAAATGGAGGAGCTCTAAAACCCTCAAAATATTGTAAAAAAAATCGCCCATGATCCGATGTTTTATATTGAACACCGAATTTTGGAGTTAGCTTACTTTCTTTTATATTGACGATATTCGTGCTGGGGTTATCTTCTAAATAAATGTTATCTTCTGTGGAAGTAAGTTGATACTGGTCAAAGCGTACTGCAGGAATAAAACTAAAATTGGTACCCGCTAACTCCATTTCATCATTAATGTAAAAACCAACTTCTTTAATCGCTGAAATTGGAAAATCTCTTAATGGAAATTGTTCAGATAAAATAATGTTAGTGCTTGTATTAGCATCTAAGTTAGTTTGCAAACCATTTCTTAATTCAGTTATTTTTATATTGCTCCACTCTAAACCGTAACCAACCCTATGCTCTAGAAATGAAGTTGATATATTAAAATAGAAATTTAGTCTTACTCCATCAATTTCTTGTTTATAGAAAAAATCTCGGTCGTATGCATAGTTAGTGCCTCTAGAAAAACGAGTTTCATCGGTTAGTTGTTCAGTTTCAGATTTTTGTTGAAAAATTCGAACAACACCGGCATCTAACCAAGTTAAATTTGATTCAAATTCATAGGACAGAGCAATTCCTAACTTTCTTGATTCATCATCACCCAATAGTCCCGTTGTACTTCTAAACCTTCCTAGTCCCAATATAGCCTTAACCTCTGTTTTCGATTTTCGGGAGAAATAGTCAATACTTAAATTTATTTGATCTCTATCTGACAAATCATAATAGTATTTCGCTAAAAATGAGATGGTTTGATAGTCTTGCTCATCGTTTACAACATCTGGTTCAGAGTTGTTATCGAATTCATGACCATTAGTGCTGCTAACATTAAAAAGGGCACTTGATTGGCCACTTGCAAATGCTGTATTCATTGATAACAGATTGCTATTATCCACACCATGGAAACCGGCTTTTAAACCAACATAATAATCTCTGTCCGTTTGAGAGAGTAAATCTATGGGTTTTTTACTAACAAATGAAACCACTCCACCAATTGCGTTACTCCCATAAACGCTTGATGCTGGACCTCTCAATATTTCAACCTGCTGAACGATATCAATATCAATAAAATTTCGACTGGAATTTGAATAGCTACCAATATCAAACTGATCGGCTACAGGTATCCCATCAATTTCAGTGGCTACTCGGTTTCCACCAATGCCGCGTATATTAAATCCGGATAGCCCAAACCGAGTTCCTGCATTTTCAATACTGATCCCTGCTTGATATCTGACTAAATCAGCTATGTTGTGAATGAGTTCTTTATCTACGGTGTCACGATTAATGACAGATGCTGCACCAAATACATCATCAATTGGTCGAGGTACTTTACCTAAAATAACGATGGTTTCGCCTTCAGTCATATTAACTGATTGAGTAGTTGTTTTATTTTCAGCAAAAGCATTGTTCACTAGAAAGACTGTAACCATTGAAAAAAATAATTTTTTATAATTCACAACTAAACCTTTTGATAAA
>CAZRPK010000076.1:0-14852 GCA_964601915.1 uncultured Kangiella sp.
GTTTCCTTACGTTTATAAATCTTAAAATTAAGGAGACATCAATGTCTACTCTACAGTTAATAAAATATTACCTACTAATTTGTCTAATCGCCTCAAGTCTTGCATCGGATCTATCAAATGCTAATCCTGCCATTCAAGCTTTTGAGGATGAGAATTATGAGCTAGCTAAAGAGTTATTCGAAAAAGATAAAGATAGTGCCGTTTCTAAGTTATACCTAGGTCGCTTAGAAATGAAAAATGGAAACTTGGACGAGGCGGAAGAGCTAATAAAAGAAGCGCTTGATATGAAACCAAATAATTCAAATTATCATTATTGGTTTGCCAGTATTAGCGGAATACAAGCGGGCAATGCTTCCATATTTTCTGCTCCAGGATATGCTTCAGATTCAAAAGAGCATTTTATTAAAGCGGTAGAACTTGACCCAAATAATGTTCAAGCGCTAATTGGTCTAATTTCTTTTTATACTCAAGCGCCTTCAATAGTGGGAGGTTCCATTGATAAAGCACGCGAACTTTCAGTTAAATTAACTGAATTAGATAAGAAAGAGGGCTTAGATGCTCAAATTAATATACATAAGCAAGAGGATGAAATTGAAGAACTTCTGGAAAAGTCTGAGATGCTTGCAGCTTCTTTTCCTAATTCACCTGAAGCGGTTCTTAAAGCTGGTTTTTCTTTTCAAACCGCTAAAAAGTATGAAAAATCATTTCAATACTTTACAAAAGCTTCAAATATTACAGAAGAACAACTAGACAGTTCGCTTAGCGTTAGAGAAAAGAGAGGTGAAAAAGTGGCATCCCTGTCTGCTTTATATCAAATTGGACGAAATGGTGTTTTGGGGAATACGCATGTAGATGAGGGTATTAAAGCTCTGGAAAGTTATTTAACGCTAGAGCCTATGAAGGGACAACCAAGTCATAGTTGGGCTAAAATTCGTTTAGCTGCTCTTTATCTTAAAAATGGTAATAAGGTTAAAGCTAAGGAGCTAGCTCTTATCGCTAAAAAAGACAAAAGTGATGGTGGTCCTAAAAAAATAGCAAAAAAGCTGCTTAGAAAGATCAAAAAAGCGTAAATACTTGCACATGTAAATCCTTTCTTACATTTTAATGTTTGCTTTTTTTTACGGATAGTTAGAGTATTAATCCCGAATTTTTACGGATCAAACCTCTACAACCATAAACAGTAAGAATATAAACATAAGAAAAGGTGGGCTCATGCAAAGAAGAAACTTTATCAAATTAACTGGTGCCGGTGTTGGTGGGCTTATCCTACCTGTAACCGGTAATATGGTCTCTGCAGCGCAATTATTGGATCGTCCAATGGATGTTGCTATGAAAAAGCAACTCGCGGATGTCGCTTTAAACGCCGCCAAGAGCGCGGGTGCAACTTATGCAGATGCCAGGCTTGGACGTTATTTAAATCAATTTGTGACCACTCGTGAAAAAGTAGTTAATAACATTGTCAATACAGAGTCCGCTGGTATAGGTATCCGAGTAATTGCTAATGGCACTTGGGGGTTTGCTTCAACGTCAGATGTAACACCGGATTCTATTGCTAAAACAGCTCGTCAAGCGGTTGCAATAGCGAAAGCTAACTCCAAATTCCAAATTGAACCAGTAAAATTGGCTCCCGTAAAAAGCGTCGGAGAAGTCAGTTGGAAAACGCCAATAGTCAAAAATGCCTTTGAAATCCCCATTAAAGAGAAAACAGAACGTTTGCTAGAAGTAAATAATGCGGCATTAAGTAATGGTGCTAGTTATATTACTTCTATTTATTTTATTGTAAATGAACAAAAATATTTCGCATCAACCGATGGTTCATACATTGATCAAGACGTTCATCGTTTATGGGCACCATTCTTCGCTAGTGCGGTTGGCAAATCTGGCTTTAAACAACGTGGCGGATTAGGTAATCCAGTGGGAATGGGTTTTGAGTATTTAGATGGCAGAAAAGAAGATAAAGTCTACATTGATGGCGCAAATGTTGGTTATAACAATTCTTACGATATGCTCGAAGATGCAACCAATGCTGGTAAAGAATTACAGAAAAAACTAACTGCAAAATCGGTTAAGCCGGGTAAATATGATATCGTTCTTGACCCTGCACATTTGATGTTAACTATTCACGAATCGGTTGGTCATCCTCTAGAGCTTGATAGAGTGCTTGGATATGAAGCAAATTTTGCAGGAACTAGTTTTGCGACTTTAGATAAATGGAAGAGCAAAAAATTCCAATATGGTACCGATATAGTCAATCTTGTTGCTGATAAAACTCAGCCTTATTCATTAGGTAATGTTGGCTATGATGATGAGGGAGTTAAAACCAAAGAATGGGATTTAGTTAAAGACGGTGTATTAGTTAATTATCAAGCAATTCGCGATCAAGTGCATATGATTGATCAAAATGAATCCCACGGCTGTTGTTATTCGCAAAGCTGGCGAGATGTGCAATTTCAAAGAATGCCTAATGTCTCTCTCCAACCTAATCAGAAAGAAGATCTTTCTGCTAATGACATCATCAAAGGCGTTGAAAAAGGTATTTATATTGCCGGTCGAGGATCTTTCTCCATAGATCAACAACGATATAACTTCCAATTTGGTGGACAATTATTCTTCGAAATTAAAGACGGAAAAATTGTTGATCAAATTGAAGATGTCGCTTATCAATCTAACACCCAAGACTTCTGGAATTCTTGTGTACAATTGGCAGGTAAATCAGATTATCGTGTTGGTGGCTCTTTCTTCGATGGAAAAGGTCAACCACCTCAGGTCAGTGCGGTTTCCCACGGTTGCCCAACGACTCGTTTTAATAATATAAACGTTCTCAATACAAAACGTAAAGTATAAGGGGTGAAGCAATGTCTATAATCAATGAGAAAAAAGCAAAAGCCATTTTAAAAAAAGTGATCGCATTTTCTAAAGCCGATGAAATTGAATGTAATTTAGATGGACAATTAACCGGCAATATTAGATACGCTAGAAATACAGTGACTACAGCGGGTGAGGTGAATGATCTCACTTTGGCTGTTCAATCTTCTTTTGGCAAAAAAGTAGGGGTAGCAACAATCAATGAGTTTGATGACGCTTCCTTAGAAAAAGTAGTGAGAAGAGCAGAAGAACTTGCTAAGTTGGCACCTGATAACCCAGAGTTTATGCCTAATTTAGGTGCACAGAAATACACTGAAACTAATACATTTTTTGAGTCGACAGCCAAGGTAACGCCAGAATTTAGAGCCAAAGCTGCGGATGATGGCATTACCCCATCTAAGAAAAACAAATTAGTGGCTAGTGGTTTCTTAACTGATAGTTATACGATGTCCGCTATTATGAATTCAACTGGTGTGTTCGCTTATAATATATCAACTAATGTTAGTTTCTCTGCAACAATACGAACCGAAGATGGGCGTGGTAGTGGTTGGGTTACTCGAGATTTTTCTGATATTAAGAAAATGAATACGGCAGAAGCTTCTCAAATAGCGATTGAGAAATCACTTGGTTCTGTCGATGCGAAAGAGCTTGAGCCAGGAAAATACACGGTTATCTTAGAACCAGCTGCAGGAGTTGGATTAATAGGTCGATTGTTTAATAACATGGGTCAACGTGGCGCAGATGAAGGGCGAAGTTTTTTAAGTTACAAAGCCAAAGATGGCGAGAAGGATGCGCCTAAGAATAAACTGGGTGAAAAAATGTTTGATGAGCGAGTCAATATTTGGTCCGATCCGCACCATCCAGATGTTCCAACACCTCCATTTGCAGGTGATGGCGCAGCAGTAGGAAAAACCTATTGGATTAAAAAGGGCAAAATTAACGAGATGCAAAACTCCCGCTATTGGGCGGACAAAACAGGGACTGAGTACAACCCAACGGCAACTGGTGGAAACCAATGGATTATGGATGGTGGTGATGAATCTGTTAAGGAAATGATCAAAAACACTAGACGAGGTATTCTAGTCACTCGATTATGGTATATTCGCCAGCTTGATCCACAGACATTGCTATATACCGGTTTAACTCGTGATGGTACTTTTTATATTGAAAATGGAAAAATTAAATATCCAGTAAAAAATTTCCGTTTTAATGAAAGTCCAATTGTCATGTTAAACAATATTGAAGCATTAGGTAAACCTGTTAGAATCAATGGTAATATGATGCCACCAATGAAAATAAGAGACTTCACATTTAGTAGTTTATCTGATGCAGTTTAGATAACGGTATCAAATGTAGTTTTTTGGTTTATGACAAAATGAAACGACGTGATCTGATAAAAAATGTTTTAAAAATATCGGGTTCCGTTGTTTCTATTCCTGCTCTATCTTTATTCACATCAAATGCTAGCGCGAAAGAGTTTTTTGACTTCTATTTTACTCGACTGAGTTATGAATCTGGTGATTGGGATGTCGACGAACGTATGCCTGCTAATCTCCTCAATTCTCTTATTGAATATACCAATATTCGAGTAGATCTCAATGAGCGAATCATTTCACTTTCTGATGATTCAATGCTGAATTCTCCTTTCTGTTATCTTGCAGGGCATCGTTTAGTGGAATTCAATTATGAAGAACGACAAAACTTTGAAACTTACGTCAGAAATGGGGGGTTCGTTTTTGTAGATGATTGTAATCATGATATTGACGGTGTATTTGCCAAAAGTTTTGAAGAACAAATGGCTAAAATATTTGGTTCTAAAGAACTAAAAAAAATTCCTAATGACCATGAAATCTACTCGTCGTTTTTTAAATTTGATGGTCCTCCTGATACCGGTCTAGAATTAAATGGTTGGGGTGATGATTTAGTGCATGACTATTTAAAAGCAATCGAAATAAATGGTCGAATTGCCGTACTGTATAGTAATAAAGATTTGGGTTGTGAATGGGATTATGATTTCAGGAATAAACGATTTCTCGCGGTAGATAATACCCAGTTTGCAGTGAATATCGTTGTATATGCGATGACTGCTTAAATACAAATATCCCCTGTTCCCTATTCGCAAAGAGGTGAACAAACAAAAGAAGAAAAAAATGAATGAAGAAATAATAAAAAAACAACTCGCTAAATTAAACAACGTCAAAAAAGAAATAGCAAAAGTAATTGTCGGTCAAGAGTCAGTTGTTAACGAATTAATGATTAGTTTATTGGCTGGTGGACATTGTCTACTTGAGGGCGTACCTGGTTTAGCTAAAACATTACTAGTCAGCACTTTGGCAAAAACGCTTGATCTTCAATTTAATCGAGTACAGTTTACGCCCGATTTGATGCCGAGTGATATTGTTGGTACGGAAATATTAGAAGAAGATCACTCAACAGGTAAACGTTTCTTTAAATTTCAAAAAGGCCCTATATTTACTAATATTTTTCTTGCTGATGAAATCAACCGAACACCGCCAAAAACTCAAGCTGCTTTGTTGGAAGCCATGCAAGAGAAGCATGTAAGTTATGGTGGTGAAACTTATAAGTTGCCTGCACCATTTTTTGTTTTAGCTACTCAAAACCCTGTTGAGCAATCAGGTACTTATCCATTACCTGAAGCTCAACTCGATCGTTTTTTAATGTATATTCGTGTCGATTATCCTAATCAAAAAGAAGAGATAGAAATTTTAAAAAGAACAACCAATAATCGTAAAGTTAAATTAGAGTCCTTACTTTCTAGTGAAGAAATGTTAACCATTCAAGGACTGGTTAGAGAGATTGAAATTTCTAATAGTCTTTTAGAATATACAACTCAAATTGTGAGAAAAACTAGACCCAGTAATAATGATAATTCAACTAAGCCTAATGCTAGCGAACGTAACGACTTTCATCGCTATATACGTTGGGGAGCTGGACCTAGAGCTGGGCAAGCATTAGTGTTATGTGCCAAAGCTAATGCTATTCTGCAACATCGCTATTCCGTTAACTTAGAAGATATTCTACAGGTTGCACCTGCGGTATTGCGTCATAGAATATTGCTTAACTTCCAAGCGGAAGCCGATAAGGTTACCAGCGATAGCGTTGTTCGAGCACTATTAAAATTTGTTGAACCACCCACAAGCAAACTTGCTTAATCAGAAACTTCTTTAAACAGGTTATGAAAAACTTTATTGATCCATCAAATATCGCTCGAGTCACCGATCTACCATTGATCGCAAAGCGTATTGCGGAAGGGTTTTTACAAGGTATCCAATCGAGTCGTCAACGCGGATTAGGGATCGAATTTAATCAATATCGCCCTTATGAAATTGGCGATGAATTAAGTCGAATTGATTGGAAGCTCTTTGCACGAAGTGACCGATATTTTGTGCGTGAGGCTGAGAGAGAAAGTGAAATTAATGTTTGGTTTCTATTGGATATTAGTCGTTCGATGCTAAAGAGTAACGAGTTATTAGATCAGTTATTAGATCAGTCATTAAATGATTCTTTAATAGGCTCTCAAATAAAGGTCCCACACCAAAAATATAATCGAAACAAATTAGAATATTCCAAATTATTAATCGCGAGTCTGGCCTACCTAGTAGAAAGTCAAGGTGATGAATTTGGATTTATTGGGTTGTCGAGTAATCATCTATCTTTTGTGCCAAAAGCTAATGGAAAACGGCACTGGCATAAATTACTTTTAGAGCTTAATCAAACTGATGTAGGTGATTATTTTCCACCAATAGATATGATAGAAAATCACTTGACGCAATTAAACAGACCATCGATTATTATTCTATTGAGTGATTTCTATCAGCACGATGAAGAAATAATTTCGTTTCTATCAAAACTCAATCGGTCTCAGTCTGAAGTTGTGGCTTTTCGCCTATTTTCCAAAAATGAAAATAAACTAGATTTAGGAAAAAACAAACGTAAAAGGATGATTAAATTTAGAGATGTCGAGACGAATGAAGAGCTTCTTGTTTCAGCGAAGTCAGCCGAATCAAGTTATGTTGAGAATTATCAAAAACATATTCATTCTTTGGAACGCAAATTCAAAAAATTAGGCATTGAGTCGCTTGCAGTTAATATTAATGAACCCATTGAAAACACCTTGTCTCATTATTTAAATAAAAGACTAAAAGTTAAAAGATAAAATATGTTTGATTTACTAACTACTTTTATGATTACAAATACGACAAATATAATAGCTCTTTTCATTCTGTTAGTGCCAATCATTATTCATTTGATAAACCCCAACAAAGCAAAATTATTATGGATTGCTCATATACAATTTATCAAAACGAATGATCATAAACGGGTTTTTCAAATCAAATGGTTAGAAAAGTTAATTCTATTCATACGATTATTGATGCTAATTTCAATATCCCTAATACTTGCTAAGCCAACCTGTTTGTCCGAATTGACTAACGTCGCCGAAGAGCATCACTATGTAAGTACAGATTGGTTAAATAATGCACCTCTCGATGAGCAAGATAAATTGAATGGACTAATCGAAACAGGAGACAAATTGTTTTTTCTAGAGGAAGCAAACAACAAACATTATCGAAGCATAAAACAAATGAAATTACTAGTAGGGAAAGGTGATTCAGGAATCAAAAATCATTCTGCTACTCAATCAGAATACGTTGCAGAACTGACACATAGAAAAACACTACCTGATGTAACACACCTTTACTTAACTAACCGTCAAAATAATTATAGCAACGAGATTATATCCTCGAATAGTCAAAATGCTAGTTACCAGAATTCGTATAAAATTCATTTACATAATTTGATTAAAAACAATAATAAAACTAAAATCAATGTCGAAATCATTAGTGATAAGAATAGTAAAACAGATGCCGATTTATTGTTAATAGCATTAAACATTCTTTCTGCTGATTCTAAGATTGTCCTAGAAATCGAAAGACGTGATAGTACAGTTCGACCATTCAAAGATGATATGCCGGATATTATTTTTGTATTATCTGAAACAATAGAAGAAACTAAAGGTCACCAGATTTCAGATGTTAATAGTTGGATAGAGGTTATTCCTTATTCGACAGGTCTAATTTTTAAAGAAAAAAATAATGTTGATATTCAATGGGAATACTCAGAATCTATCAAGTTGATCTCGATTTTATCTGAAATAATCAATCGTTTTGAAAAAATATCGACTAACAATATTATTAGTGAGGATTCGATTTTAAAGAATTATTTTCAAAATGAACTAGCTCTTAATACCCTATCTATAGAAAAAATCAAAAAATCTTCATTCTATTCAAAATCATTGAATAGCTATTTAATATTTCTCTTTTGTCTATTTTTACTCCTTGAACGTTGGTTAGTTTTGCGTCGAGATAGCCACAATGACTAGTGAACTAACTCAATTCGAGCAGGTTATTAAGGTTGTTTCTCAATTAACCCAGTCAACTAAACGAAAATATATATTAAGTAGATTTTTAAGTATTGTATTTGTTAATCTGAGTTTTTTGTTATGGACAGACGATCTTATATCGCTTACAACAATTCTTTTGATAGTCATTGCCTTTTCTGCTATTTCCACAATATTAATACTTAATAGAAAAAAATACAAAAACATCAATCAAGTTAATGTTTTAGAGCATATCAATCGGCTAATTCCAGAATATCAAGAAAGTAGTCAAGTTATTCTATCTAACGACAACATATCTTTAATTAAATCGATTCTTAAAGAGCGAGTAATCAAACAGCTGTTAGTTGATGAGCAATCTGGTTTGTTAAAAAAATGTATGCCTGCTTTCCAGTGGAAGCTACTTACTTTGTTTATCTTGTTCTTTCTATTTAGTATTTACTCAGCGAATAATATTAAAGTCCGGATTAGTACCTATTTCTTGGGTTTGAACAAAATTGAAGAATCATCTCAAATTGTTCCAAGCAGTATTGAAATAACGACAATAGATATTCAGCAGGCAGCTGTTAATATTTACCCGCCAGAATATACAAAAGAAAAAGATAAGACGAGTTCCGACTTGAATTTTCAAGCGATTGAGGATTCTAACGTTGTATGGTCAATTCAATTTAATACAAAGGTATCAAATGCCTATATTTTATTTACCACAACAGAAAACCAATCGGATAGTCTGTCAGCTGAACAGCCGTACAAAAAAAATAGAATGGAATATAATAATAAAAATCACGAGTTTACATTTCGAAGGAAAATCAGGAGTACACAAATATATAGAATTGAAGTTGAAAAAAATAATTCAACAGAAAAAGCTATCTTAATTGATGGGATTTTTACTATTACAATTAGTAAAGATTCTCCGCCTAAAATAAAAATTATTAATCCTAAAGAATCATTAACTGAATTTTCTAAAACCATTGATCCAACTTTCACATTAGAAGCAAGCATTTCAGATGACTATGATATTTCAAATGTCGTGATACAAGCATCGGTAGCTAAAGGATCGGGGGAGTCTGTTAAATTCCGTGATAAATTATTTGAATTTGACAGAGTAGAAAATATTAGAGGAATAAATAGTCGAAGCAATTATCGATATACTAAGAATTGGTCACTAAATGATTTGGATATGGAGCCTGGCGATGAAGTGTATTTTCATGTGCTTGCTAGCGACAATAAAAAGCATAAAAAACAATCAACGAGATCTTCAAGTATTATAGTCCGCTGGTTGGATGATGAAGAGCTAGAAGTCGCCGCGGAGGGGTTAAGAATTGGCTTTGTACCTGAATACTTTAGAAGTCAAAGACAAATTATTATAGAAACAATTGAATTAATTGAAGATCGTAATGATTTAGAAATTTCGGTGTTTAATGAACGGTCCGTAGATCTAGGTCATTCGCAAAATGATATTAAGACAAAATATGGTCAATATTTGGGTGATGAATTTGGAGAAGGTGAGGGCGATTTTCAACTTCATGAATCTTCCAGTGGCGTGATCGACTCAGAACAAGGAGGAGAAGAGCATGCACATGAATTCGAAGAAGTAGTCAATGAAAGTAAATTATCAAATGAACAAGGAAATGCCGCCGCTTTGATAGCAGAGTTCACTCATAATCATAGCTCGATTGAGATAGCGCCGTTATCAAAGCAAGATCCTAAAACATGGATGAAAATGGCGGTTAGTGAAATGTGGCAGGCAGAATTGCACTTAATGTTATCCGAGCCGGTAAAGGCATTACCTTTTGAAAAAAAAGCTTATAAATATTTAAAGTTGGCGCGTAAGGCGGATAGAATTTATGCAAAACGATTAGGTTTTGAGCCACCACCAGTAACTGAAGACAGGCGACTAACAGGAGAATTAGACAAGGTCAAATCTAACACTATAGATAAAAATGGTTTTTTAGAGATTAATTCAAGTCAAGCTATATATCGATTGACATATAAAATAATTAATCAATGGCTAATGTTGGACAACATGAAAAAGATGAATTTTATGCTTTCTGATTCACGGTTAGAGGTATTTAGAGAATTGAAATACGATATTTTAAAACAGACAAAAACGCGACCAGTATTAATTAAGTACGTCGCTATTTTAGAACAAATATCGATTACTAAAACATTACTATTACCTCGATGTGAATCTTGTATTAATGATCTTCAAGCGCGTTTATGGAATCTTATTACAAGTTCAATTAGTATTCCAAAAACAAGAGTTCGAACAATAGGGATTAGCAAAGAAAACGAAAAAAAATATTTGAACTCGTTTAACACGTTGACTAATAATTTAAAAAGAAACGGAGAATCAAAATGAATGATTCTTTGAATAGTATTGAGGGAATCGCACTCATTGATACGGGAAGCCTATTGCTTATCGCCATCGCGTTCACCTACTTTCAGTGGACGCTTATTGCTAATGTTTTAGGAAAGTCGATAAAAATTAGAATTATGTTGAGTATTGCTAATATACTGATTGTATTTTCGGTTTTTGGGTTAGTCGTTCAACCAAAGTTTCAGTATTCTGAACGAAATACTGAAAATGAATTACATCTGTATACTTACTCTGAAAACTATAGTCCGAATTTAATTGATGAATTAAAACAATCCAATCGTTATTTGTCAGCTAAATTGTTTGATTCCTTAAATATCAAATTAAACAAATTTAATGGTAATATAAGAGATAGGCAGCTAATTAGCGAAAAAATGATTAGTCTTCCTAAACAACTATTATTGAATCCTTCAACAGATACCAATAGAGTTAAATTAAATGTGCTTGGTGATGGTTTAACTCCAAGTCAAGCTAAGTCGCTTTTCGATAATTCGCAATTAAAAAAAATTATCTATCAACCTCCTAAGAATTTGCTGACAGGTTTAATTGAGCCGCTCTGGAGCAATAAAATTAATTTAGGTGATAGTTCATATTTTAAAGCAATATTCCAACAAGGTGTAAAAGATAATGCTAACGATTTTGCTAAAGATACCGAGACAGACAACCAATTCAAAGTAAGTTTGATGACGCCGAACAATCAAATTGTTGGCGAGCAGGTTGTTAGTGATGGAGATATTGTTCAGTTTAAAATCACACCTAAAATAGATGGATTATTGACCTATAAAATAGCCATTACTCATAAAAATAAAATTCTTGATGAAGATTTTATTTTTATAGAAGTAACTAAACAGATGAATTCAAGAATACTAATCCTTCAATCATCTCCTTCATTTGAAACAAAACAACTAAAGAACTGGGCAAGTGATCAGGGTGCAACGGTTGTCGTAAATACGAATATTAGTCCTAAAGTAAACCTTTCCAGATTAACTAACGTCCAGCAGAAAAATAAGATGAGATATAATCAGTTAACTCTAGATGAAAGTTTATTTGATGAGTTTGATCTTTTAGTCATCGATCCTCATCGCTTCCAATTACTGAATACAAAACAAAAGAAAAGTTTGAAAAAATCGATTGAGGAAGGTTTAGGTATTATTTTTTTAATTGATCGTCATAGTGTCGTTCAGAGTCTTCCATTGTCGAAAATTAGTGGAAATGAGCTGATTGTTAAAGAGCAAATAGTTAATCGAAAAGAAGTACTAGTTTATTTATCACAATCAAGATCTGATCGAATAAATGAAAATGATTTAATTTCCAATTTATCTATTTCAATTTATAAAGATTCAATCAAAACGAAACAAAATTCAGAACAGAACGTAGGAAATAGTGTTAGTGCTTTGGTTAAGGATGAAAGAAATAATACCATCGTTGCTAGCATTACTTTAGGTTTAGGCCGTGTCGGTTATAGTTTATTAAAGGATACCTATCGTTGGCTTTCTAACGGAGAGCAGGAAGTTCATGCTCAATACTGGCAACATCTGATTAAAAATATTGCGAGGACAAAGTCGGGAATCATTGAGTGGTCTGACAAATACACTTTTAATAGAGGGAGTAACGATAGTTTGATATCTATTGGAGAAAAAAGTGATTTATGCTTTTCAATAAAATTAAAAGAGGAAGATGATTATCAATCTAGTATTTCATCTCTCAGTGATAATGAAGCAGTCAATATTCTACTGATTAAAAATCAATTGCTGATTGATCATTTTTGCGTCAGTTATTGGTCTAAAGAATCAGGTTGGCATGAACTTAAGGTCGTCGACTCTGAAAATGTCGAACACTCATTGTATTTTTATGCCAACATAGTAAACAGTTGGAAAGCAAATAGGCAGAAACTTAAAATTGAAAGCACTATAAAACTGCAACATAAAGTTGACAGAAATTTGATGTCTAAAATATCCGTACAAACCCAATCAAGCCGACCTCTAAATGATTGGGTGTACTGGTTATTAATTGTGGTTTCGCTTAGTATAATATGGATAGAAAAAAAATATTTTGAATAATAAAAAAGACTACCTTGATATTTATTATAGATTGCCACAATTACTAGCACAGAAATATTTAGATCTCATTTTAGCGTCTCTTTATCTAAAATCAATTAGTTATTTGGTTTTATAATGTAATTTTATATTATTGAGTAATATAAAATACTATCTTGTAATTTGATTCAAGGTTATTTTCATGTATAGTCTTTTGGTCAAATTAACTTCCGATTAATAATAACAAATAGGAAATAATTAATGAAAACTAAAAATATGTTTAGTCTTAAATCAATTCTCTTAATTGGAGGGGTGTTATTTAATCTTTCTGTCAATGCAGATATCACAAATGGAGATTTTGAAGACTGGACTGGCGGAGTTCCTGATGGTTGGACGACTATTGACTCAGGTATTGATATTAATCAAAACACTTCGGTAGTGAAAACAAATTCAAGTTCTGCAGCGATTACTGTCAATACAGGAAGCCAAGGTTCAACGGATTTTAGACAATATATTGATGTTGTTTCGGGTCAAACGTATGACTTTACTACATGGGTTTATCATACCGAAGGAAATTTAAAAGTACGTTTCTATGTTGATGGATATAGAAATTATTCAAATGCAAGCCTGACTAATCAATGGCAACAGATTAGTTATCAATATACGGCTAATAGTACGGGTTCTATTTCTATAGGACTTCGCTTTTATGATCAATCTGGTTTTGATGGCTCTGAATTAGTTTATATTGATGAATTTCAACCTACGGATACAAATTCTGGTGGTGGTGGAGTGGGCTGTTCAGATGTGGTGCTAGATTTACTTACCGATAATTATGGTTACGAAACTAGTTGGACACTTACAGATTCAAGCCAAACTGGAATCAGCAGTGGAGCTAATCTATCAAGTTTTACTAGTTATCAAGAAACTTATTGTCTGGCAGATGGTGATTATGACTTCACTATTAATGATAGTTATGGTGATGGTATTTGTTGTGGATATGGATCGGGTTCGTATTCTATTTCGTTAGATGGAACGGTGCTTATTTCTGGTGGAGAGTTTCAATCTAGTGAAACTAAAAACTTCACTATCTCAACAGGCGGAGACACTGGAGGTGGTGATTACTACAGTACAATTACAAATCAAACAGGATACAGTTTAAAAACGGCGTTACACAATATTGTTAACAGCCATACATCTCAAGGCTACTCAGCACTATGGACTTTTTATTCGGATCACTCTTTGGATACTAGTTACGAAAATGATGGCACGATTATGGATATCTACTCAGAAAATCCTAACGGCGCTGATAGTTATAATTACACCAAAGTGACGAACCAATGTGGCAGTTATAATAGTGAGGCCGATTGTTACAACCGTGAACATTCATTTCCAAGAAGTTGGTTTGGCGGTAAAAGAGAGCCTATGAATTCTGATGTTCATCATATTTTTGCATCGGATGGATATGTTAATTCAAAACGTAGCAGCTACCCTTACGCCGTTGTTGGCAGTGCTACTTTTACGTCCAACAATAATAGTAAAGTAGGTTCATCTGTTACCTCAGGTTATTCGGGAACAGTTTTTGAACCGATTGATGAGTTTAAAGGCGATCTAGCGCGGGTATACTTTTATATGGCAACGCGTTATGAAGATGTTATTTCAGGTTGGGAAAATAATAGTAGTTCTAGCAATGCAGTGTTAAATGGTTCTAGCGATCAAGTTTTTGAAACTTGGCAGTTGAATATGTTAATCAGTTGGCACAATGCAGATCCGGTTAGCCAATATGAAATTGACCGTAATAATGCTGCTCAAACTTATCAGGGTAATCGTAATCCATTTGTTGATCATCCAGAATGGGTAGAATCTATTTGGGTTAATTAATTTGTTGATTTAGTACAAAAAGATCTGATTGCTGATAAGGTAATTGGGTCTTTTGTCAGAGTCTCGTGCAAAGATCTCAAAGTTTAAATTATTTTTTTATCTCAATAAATAATATTAGTTGTTTAAATTTTCAACACTTTCCCATTTTATTTTTTGCATTGCAGCGTGAAAATGAGATATCTCATTTTTCGCTTTAGTATTCCAAAACTAATTCAAACATAATTATAAAATATTGAAGAACACATGAATAAGTTAAACCCTTTTCCTTCAGGCGATGGTG
>CAZRPK010000077.1:0-14565 GCA_964601915.1 uncultured Kangiella sp.
GAGGAAGTCCATATACCCACCCTGCTCATTTCATATTGGACAATACTAAAAGTCGCCTCTATTCAGCAATTCTGATAGAATGCGCGCCTTAATTTTGCGGGTGCACGGGGTATAACTCAATTCACTTGTTCTGAACTTGAATCAAGACGTACTTTATTTGATGTTAAAGCAAGAATTTCAGTTTGATTTACCCAAAAATCTAATCGCGTACGCACCATGTGAAAAGCGCACGGATAGTCGTTTATTAGTTATAAACCCAGAAAGAAATTCGATTAATCATCATCAATTCAATGAGTTAATTGATTTTCTAAATCCTGAAGATTGTTTGATTTTTAATAATACCAAAGTAATACCAGCGCGTTTATTTGGCAAACGAGAGTCCGGTGGTAAAGTTGAAGTTTTGATCGAACGGGTGATCGGTTCGATTTTGGCATCGGATAAAGTTTCTATAGATGGTAAAAATTTAAAGCAAACCTGTCTAGCCCAAGTAAGAGCGAGTAATTCTCCAAAGGCTGGTGCTAAAATAGTTATTGCTAAAGATTTTGAATTGCAAGTTATAGGCAGGCAAGACGGTTTTTATATATTAGAGAATAAAAGCAAAAGTGATTTAATGCTTTTAATAGAAAAATATGGGGATATGCCATTACCGCCCTATATTCAAAGAAAAGCGGAGTTAATAGATAAAGAGCGATATCAAACTGTCTATGCAAAAGAGCGTGGAGCGGTTGCAGCGCCAACGGCTGGGCTTCATTTTGATGAAGTTCTGCTAAAAAAGATTAAAAATAAAGGTATTAAACACGACTTTGTTACGCTTCATGTGGGGGCTGGAACATTTTTGCCACTACGTGTCGATGATATTAAAGAGCATAAAATGCACTCTGAATGGTTTAATGTTCCGGATCCAGTTGTTGATTTAGTTAAGCAAACAAAAAAGAACGGTGGACGAGTCATAGCTGTTGGAACAACATCGGTAAGATGTTTGGAATCAGCTTCTCTAAGTGGTGAATTATCATCAACACAGGGTGAAACGGATATATTTATCTATCCAGGTTATGAGTTTCAAAGTGTGGATGCACTAATTACCAATTTTCACTTATCAGAATCAACTTTGATGATGTTAGTTAGTACATTTGCGGGGAAAGGTTTTACCAAAACAGCTTATCAAAAGGCTATTGATAATGAATATCGATTTTTTAGTTATGGTGATTCTATGTTAATAGAGAATCGTGTATAGAGTTGCATTTAGAAGCTTGGTTTTAGATAGAAAGTAAAATATAAAATGAAATTTAAATTATTACAAACAGATAGGAAAGCAAGACGAGGTCAACTTGAGTTTGATCGTGGTACGATTGAAACACCTGCCTTTATGCCCGTTGGTACTTACGGTACGGTAAAAGGGATGTCTCCCGAACGGGTGAAAGCTACGGGTGCAGAAATTCTTTTAGGTAATACTTTTCATCTGATGTTAAGACCAGGAACAGAAATTATTAAAATGCATGGTGATTTACATGATTTTATGAATTGGCCGGGGCCAATTCTAACGGACTCTGGAGGCTTTCAAGTATTTAGCTTAGGTGAATTAAGAAAAATTACAGAAGAAGGTGTTACTTTTCGCTCTCCAATTAACGGTGATAAGGTATTTTTAGGACCTGAAGAATCAATGCAAGTTCAAAAAGATCTTGGATCGGATATCGTGATGATTTTTGATGAATGTACGCCTTATCCAGCTACGTTTGAAGAAGCCGAAACATCTATGCAACTTAGCTTACGTTGGGCAGAACGTTCTAAAAAAGCACATGGCGATAGCTCATCAGCGCTCTTTGGTATAATCCAAGGTGGTATGTATCCAGAGTTAAGAGATGTTTCGTTAGACGGTTTAAATAGAATTGATTTTGATGGTTATGCTATTGGTGGGTTATCTGTTGGTGAAAGTAAACAGGAAATGACCATGATTTTGGATCATCTAGCTTATAAAATGCCGGAAGATAAACCTCGTTATTTAATGGGAGTTGGCAAACCGGAGGATTTGGTTGAGTCAGTCAGACGCGGAATTGATATGTTTGATTGTGTTATGCCAACCAGAAATGCCCGTAATGGTCATCTTTTCACGTCAACAGGCATTGTAAGATTACGAAATAGCCCCAATAAAAAAGACTCTGGATCCGTTGATGAAAACTGTGGATGTTATACTTGTAAAAACTATAGTCGAGCTTATTTACATCATTTAGACAAATGTGGGGAAATGTTTGGAGCTGAATTAGCGACTATCCATAATTTGCATTACTACCAAGATTTAATGAAAGGATTGCGGAATAGTTTAGAAACAGGTACATTCGACGGCTTTGTTCAAGAATTTTATGAGGCTAGAGGATTAGAGATCCCAATCCTAGAAATTAAAGAATAATTTAGATGAAATTAATAATTAATACAAACTAACTAAGAAACGATTAAAGAGGAATTCTCATGTTTATAAGCACAGTTCAAGCCGCCGAAGCGGGAGCCGAGTCAGGGCAAACTAGTGGCACTAACACAATTATTATGATGGTCTTGTTTGCTGCCGTTTTTTACTTTTTGTTGATTCGTCCACAAAGTAAAAGACAAAAAGAACATAAAACCATGTTAGAAGCGATTCAAAAGGGCGATGAAGTTGTTACTAGTGGTGGAATTATCGGAAAAGTTAGTAAATTAACAGATGGTTTTGTTGTTTTAAATGTTGCCCAAGGTGTTGAAATGAAGTTTCAAAAGCATGCCGTGACGGCATCATTGCCAAAAGGCACCATTAAAGAAGTTAATAGTTAATCTCAAATTAATCTCAAGTTAAGCGATAATATAGAGAGACAATATGTTTACACCTCAAGAACATTTAAGACCTATTAACACCTATCCGGCATGGAAATATATCATGCTAGTTGTGTTATTGGTGGTTGGATTTATTTTTGCATTGCCAAATATTTATCCTCCTGATCCTGCTATTCAAATTACACCGGAAAATGGGAGTGTGATTGAGGATAGTTTGTTTACTGATATTCAATCTATGTTAGATGCAAAAAAAATCAAGGTTAAGTCAGCTAAAATAGAATTTGGAAAGTCTCTAGTTCGATTTAATGGCAAAGATGATCAGTTTAAAGCAAGTTCTGAAGTTTCAAAATTTTTATCAGAAAAAAAATTATTAAACCATGTTGTCGCTATCAATTTAGCACCTACAACTCCGGACTGGCTCAGAAGTATAGGAGGAGCGCCTCTTAATTTAGGTTTAGATCTTAGGGGGGGAGTTCAATTTTTAATGCAGGTGGATATGGAGTCTGCAATGGGTGTTAAATTAGAGCAATACACAAAAGATATCAAAAAACTTTTTCGAGATAATAAATTACGATATTCATCGGTTACAAAGCAAAGTTTAGCTCAGATAGTTGCTCGATTTAGAAAGGTTGAAGACCGCGATAATGCGGAGATAGAAATTAGAAAATTATATTCAGAGTTTTTAACAAGAACGAGAGAGAATGGCGATAAGTTTGAGCTAGTTCTTGATGTAAGAGAATCAAAAGTTAAAGAAATCAAAGACTATGCGGTTGATCAAAATATAGCGACCTTTAGAAATAGAATTAATGAATTAGGCGTAGCTGAGCCATTAATTCAAAAGCAAGGTAGTGATCGAATATTAGTTCAATTGCCTGGCGTTCAAGATTCCGCACAAGCAAAAAGAATTTTAGGTAAAACTGCCACTCTAGAATTTAGAATGGTAAAAGAAGGTTCTGATCCTTATGCGCTCCGCGCTCCGGCGGGAACTGAAATTTTAAGCCAAAAAGATGGAACTAGATGGGTTGTCAAAAAGAAAGTGATTGTTAGTGGTACACAAATCACTGATGCAACACCAGGTTTTGATTCTCAAACAGGACAATCAGAAATTAACGTAAAGTTGGATGGTGAAGGTGGAGCAAAAATGTTGGCCAACACAACCAAAAACACCTACAAGCAAATGGCGATTGTCATGATAGAAACAAAAGCTATTTATGAAAGAACCGAAGCGGGAGAATTAAAAGTTATCGGTCAGAAAATTTTAAAAGAAGTTGTTAGTGCACCAAGAATTGATGGTGTATTCGGAGCTAATTTTCGAGTGAATGGTAGTTACACTCCGTCAGAAGCGAGTGAGTTTGCTTTGATATTAAGGGCGGGTTCATTGATCGCACCTACTTTCATTATTGAAGAAAGAACCATTGGTCCAAGTCTGGGTGAAGAAAATATTAAAATGGGATTGAACTCTATCATTGTTGGATTTCTAGCAGTGTTAGTCTTTATGTTGGTGTATTACAAATTATTTGGTTTGATTGCAAACATTGCGCTTTTTACAAATTTAATTTTTATCGTTGCGATAATGTCTTTAATTCCTGGAGCTACATTAACGCTTCCGGGTATTGCTGGTATCGTGTTAACTGTCGGTATGGCTGTTGATGCAAATGTTTTGATTTTCGAACGTATTCGAGAAGAGTTAGCTGAGGGAGTCAATCCTGCAAAAGCAATTCATGCTGGTTACGATAAAGCTTTTTCTACAATAGCCGATGCAAATATCACAACTCTAATTGCAGCAATGGTTTTATTTGGAATAGGTACTGGACCAATTGCGGGTTTTGCGGTAACACTGTTAATAGGAATATTAACTTCGATGTTTACTGCCATTGTTGGAACAAGAGCAGTAGTTAATTTAATTTATGGTGGTAAGTCCATCAAAAAATTATCGATATAATAGGTGAATAAAAAATGCAAATTTTAAAATCAAACTTAAACATTCACTTTAATAAGTACCGATTGCCTGCAACTATTTTTTCGGCAATTCTTCTTATAGCATCAATTGCATCAGTATCCATTAAAGGTTTAAATCTTGGTTTAGACTTTACCGGAGGCACTTTGATTGAAGTGTTATATGAAGAAGATGCAAATTTAGATTTGATCAGAGAACAATTAACAAATTCTGGTTTTGAAAGAGTTTTAGTTCAATATTACGGAACATCAAAAGATGTCACTATTCGTTTAGGTCCTCAAGGGGATAAAAAAGCGAGTGACATTGGTACGTATGTTTTAACCGCATTAAGAGACGGAATTGACTCAAAAATAGTCATGCGAAGAATTGAATTTGTTGGTCCATCGGTTGGTGATGAACTTGCAGAGCAGGGCGGTCTTGCAATGTTAATGGCATTAATCTTTATTATGTTCTATGTTTCAGTAAGGTTCGAGTGGAAGTTTGCGCTAGGTTCCGTTGCTGCATTAACGCATGACGTTATTATTACTGTTGGTATGTTTTCTATTCTTCAACGAGAGTTTGATTTAACAGTGTTAGCTGCGATATTGGCGGTAATAGGGTATTCATTAAATGATACGATTGTTGTATTCGATAGAATTAGAGAAAACTTTTTAAAGTTAAGGAAATTTGATTCAAGTAAAGTCATTGACACATCTTTGAATCAAACGCTATCTAGGACTTTAATGACATCTATCACTACATTGCTTGTATTAATTGCATTGTTTTATTTAGGTGGTGAGTTGATTCATGGTTTTGCAATGGCGTTAATTGCGGGTGTATTTATTGGTACTTACTCTTCAATTTATGTAGCAAGTAATGTGGCTTTATCTTTAGGAATTACTAAAGAAGACTTAATGCCGGTTGAAGTTGAGAAAGAAGGCGCTGATCAAGACGCTTTGATGTAATCCTAGATTTAAAATTAGGATCGTGTAGGCTGGGGTGAGAAAATGACTCTAGCTTTTTTGCGTTTTAAGAACGCATTTTTTAGTTGGTTCGATGTTCTTTTATGAGTGCTCGTACATCAATCCAACCTATAAGTAGCCCATTCATATTGAATCAAATGCTGCGCTGGAAATATCATGTCTGAAAATGAAACACTGATCACATTTGCTGATCTCAACCTTCCTAAAGAAATTCTTAAAGTTCTTAATGAGTTAGGTTACGAAAAACCTTCACCTATTCAAGCTGAAAGTATTCCTCTATTACAAAATGGAACGGATATTATTGGGCAAGCACAAACAGGTACGGGAAAAACTGCAGCATTTGCTTTACCTTTGCTGGCAAAAATTGATTGTAATTTAAGACAACCACAAGCATTAGTATTAGCGCCGACAAGAGAACTTGCAATACAAGTCGCTGAAGCAATTAATAGTTACGCAAAATATATGAAAGGTTTACAGGTGGTGCCTATCTATGGTGGTCAATCTTTTCCTGTTCAACTAAAGCAATTATCTCGAGGTCCACAAATCATCGTCGGTACGCCCGGTCGTGTGATGGATCATATGAGAAAAGGTAAAATCAAATGGGATCATATGCATACTATGGTTTTAGATGAAGCCGATGAAATGTTGCGTATGGGTTTTTTAGAAGATGTTGAATGGGTGTTAGAGCAAACACCTGATGATAGACAAATCGCTTTATTTTCTGCGACGATGCCAAAAGAAATTAAACGTGTTGCCGACCGATTTCTGAATAAGCCTAAACACGTTAGTATAAAAACTAAAACAGCTACTGCACCTACTATTGAACAATCATATTTATCCGTTTCTCATCATAATAAAGTTGATGCATTAACTAGAATTTTAGAAGTAGAAGAGACTGACGCAATTATTATTTTTGCTAGAACTAAAACGGCAACCACAGAGTTGGCGGATCGTTTAACTGCAAGAGGATATACTGCTGCTGCCATTAATGGTGATATGCAACAATCAGCAAGAGAGAAAACAATAAATAACTTAAAGAACGGACGTTTAGATATATTAGTAGCAACAGATGTTGCAGCTAGAGGACTTGATGTTCAGCGAATTTCCCACGTAATCAATTATGATATTACTCAAGATGTTGAATCTTATATTCACAGAATTGGGCGAACTGGTCGAGCAGGACGAGAAGGCAAAGCGATTTTATTTGTTACACCTCGTGAAAAAAGAATGTTATTTCTAATTGAAAAAACAACGGGTAAAAAGATTGAAAGAATTGGTTTACCGACAACCGATCAAATAAATGATCAAAGAGTCGATAGATTTAAAAATAAAATTACAGAAAAATTAAATTCAGGTGAATTAGCTCCTTATTTAGAAATTTTAGAAAGTTATCAATTGGAAACAGATATCACGGGGATCCAAATTGCGGCAGCCTTAGCAAGTTTAGCTCACGACAAAACGCCTTTATTAGTTGAAGACTTACCATCGCCAAAAGAACAAAGAAGAGAACGAAAAGAACGCTCTGATTTTGACTCAAATGATCGTTCAAGAGGTAGAGACAGAAAAAAACATCGTAAGGGTTCAGAAGGACAAGGTCGTTCAGGAAAAGACTTTTCTAAAGACGCAGAATCGCTATCTGATTATCCAACCATTGAAATGCGTCGTTACGTTATGATGGTTGGTTTTGAAGCAGGAATTAAACCTGGAAATGTAGTTGGTGCTATCGCTAATGAAATTGATATCGAAAGTAAATATATCGGGCACATAAAGATATATGATGATTTTTCTACCGTTGATCTTCCCGGAAAGTTACCTAAAGATGCGTTAGCGCATTTAAAGAAAGTGAGAATTTGTGGTAAGCCAATGAACTTAACTAAAGCTGATGAATTTAGTATGGATAAGTTAAAGGGCTCTAACAGAGGTGCTCGCGATAATAATTCTGGAAAAGCTCGTCGTAGTGATTCTAATGATCGAAAACGGAAACCAAGAAGGTCTAAAAAACAAGTCCAATAGCAAAGAATTAAAAAGAGACTGTAAACCAAGTATTGAATCGTTTTATGAGTGAGGAGCAGATTGCTCCTCATTTTAAACTAAACAGTTATAAAATTATCTACAGACTCTTATTTGTCTTTTATTAGATTTAGGCTGACATTAATTCTTCTAAATTAGGCTTTGTCATAGGACTAAAGCTTTTCTTTATATCAACTGCTTCAGAAACGTCAGAAGTCAGTAGCTCATTTTCACCATAAGTCTTTTGTGTAAAACCAAAATCAATGCTAATTAAAGCCTCTGGATTCGCTGCTTTAGCTGTCGCAGAAAATGATTTTCTTGGTTTAGAGGCTTGGGCTGGTGTCTGAATCTCTGTTTTTATTTCAACTTTTTTAACGGGAATTTGGTTCTCTTCATTTTTAGTTTTTACTTTAACTATTGAAGGTTCTACAACAGTATTATCATCCTGAGGTTTCTTAGGGTGATTTTTTTTTGTAGCCTTATTTTCCTGCTTTGGTTTTGAAACATTTTTTTCAGTTTCTTTTTGTAAATTATTCGGTTTATTTTCTATAACCGGTTTCGGTGTTTCATGAGCCTGTATAGCTGAGGGGGTAATCGGTTGGCTTGACTGATTCGCAACGGAGCTTTCAGTTTTTGAATTATTTTCAACAACAGTATCTGGTTTAACTTTATTACGGCGATCTTCACGAGATTGCCTAGCTACTCTAGGTTTTTGATCCTGTTGAGGCTTATTGTCAATAGAGTTGTTTTGATTTTTTTCATTTCGATTATTTCGCGCATTTCTAGGGTTTCTATTAGTGCGGTTTTCTTTATTATCATTACGATGCTCGTTACGGTTTTCTTTGTTAGGCTCTGCATTTTTGTTATTAGAATGCTGTGGAGTTTTCTGGTTTGAACGAGTTTCATCTTTATTATCATTACGATGCCTATTATTTCGGTTTCGCTGATTTCTGTTTCTTTGGTTTCTATGTCTGTTATTTTGGTTTCTACCTTTATAATTATTTCTTTTTTCGTCTTTCTTTTTCTCTTCTTCTTTTGTACCAAATAACGCACTAAAAAGTCGCTTGATTAATCCAGGCTTTTCTTCAGCGATTACTTTTTTCTTTTCAACCGGTTGTGGGGCTGTTGGGATAGGAACGTTTGTTACGGCTGCTTTTTCTGCGGGTTTATTTGTTGCTGTTTCACTAGTCGTCACTATCTCAAGTTCAGGTTGCTTTGGAACTTTATAGCTTTCCGTTTCTAAAGATTCTGAGCGTTTTAGTCGTTTAATTTCATAGTTAGGCGTTTCCATGTAAGGATTTGGAATGATCACCAACTCAGTTTTCTGTCGTTTTTCAATCGCTAATATAATTTTTCGTTTTTCATTAAGCAAAAATGTAGCGACTTGAACGGGTAATATAGCTTGCACTAATGAAGTCGAATCTTTAGAAGCTTCTTCCTCTAATAATCGTAATATAGAAAGCGATAAAGATTGAACGCCTCGTACAACGCCAGTGCCTGTACAGCGCGGGCAAACTCCGTGAGCCGATTCACCTAAAGAAGGTTTTAATCTCTGACGAGACATTTCCAACAAACCAAAGCGAGAAATTTTTCCAACTTGAACTCTAGCTCGATCATGAGTTAAGGCTTTACGTAAAACATTTTCAACTTCACGTTGATGTTTAGATGCCATCATATCAATAAAATCGATAACAACTAATCCACCCATATCTCTTAAACGAAGTTGTCTTGCTACTTCAACTGCCGCTTCTTTGTTTGTATGAAAAGCAGTATCTTCAATATCTGTGCCTTTTGTTGCTCTAGCTGAGTTGATATCTATAGAAACTAACGCTTCAGTCGGATCAATAACAATTGATCCTCCAGATGGTAATCTCACTTCTCGTAAAAAGGCGGTTTCAATTTGGTTTTCAATTTGATAACGGTTGAATAAAGGAACTTCACGATCGTCATTTAATTTAACACGGTTTAAAAATTCAGGACGAATAAATTCGATTTGAGTTTTTACTTTTTCAAACATATCTTTTTTATCGACGATAATTTCGCCAATATCAGCTCGTAAATAGTCTCTAAGTGAGCGAATAACCACATCACTTTCTTGATGGATTAAAAATGGTGCAGGACGTGATTCACCAGCTTTAACAATGGCATCCCAAAGGTTTTGTAGAACTTTCATATCCCATTGAAGTTCTTCAGCCG
The DNA here is from genome assembly GCA_964601915.1 of uncultured Kangiella sp. GTDB lineage: Bacteria > Pseudomonadota > Gammaproteobacteria > Enterobacterales > Kangiellaceae. The sequence goes on from CAZRPK010000077.1 coordinate 9,925, forward strand.
AACGTCCGACGCCTGCAGTTCTTACGATACATCCCATGCCTCGCGGTGTTTGCACATCACGCATAGCTTGACGTAACTCATCCCGCTCTTCGCCTTCAATTCTTCTTGAAATACCACCAGCTCTTGGGTTGTTTGGCATTAGCACTAGATAACAACCCGCTAAGCTTATAAATGTTGTTAATGCAGCCCCTTTATTACCTCTTTCTTCTTTATCTATCTGTACAATGACCTCCGTACCTTCAGAAATGACTTCTTTAATGTTGGGGCGACCGCGGAAGTTTTTATCTTTAAAATATTCTCGTGAAATTTCTTTCAAAGGTAAAAAACCATGTCTATCGGCACCATAATCAACAAATGCGGCCTCAAGGCTAGGTTCTACTCGTGTAATTTTTCCTTTATGGATATTGGCTTTCTTTTGCTCTTTGCCAACAAGTTCTATATCTAGATCAAAAAGGTTTTGACCATCAACCAATGCTACGCGAATTTCTTCAGCTTGGGTGGAGTTTATTAACATTCTTTTCATTGTATTTATTCTCTTAGTAGCCTTCGATAATCGGAGGTATTAAGACAAATAATCGGGGAGAGAGCAGAGTAAGTGAACTGTACGATAGGGTTATATATTTTATATGCTATAAAGAGTCGACTTAGAGGTCGTGTAACTCTTTAATTTAAAAACAATCTTACGGTAAATCTTATTAAAAAGTGTAATTCTTAATTTCTAAAGATTCATTTTACTAAATTGCCTTAATATAAGGGTTTAGTTACGGATTCTTCAATTATTTATAATAAAACTAAGAAGTTACCGAGTATTTAATTTGTTTTTATTAGCCTTAAAATGGCTTGCTATCATTAATTTGTTCTTAAACTGCAAACATAGATCGCATCAAAAATGTCTATGTTTAGATTCTTATTTCTCTCACAACTATTTGTCGTTGTTTAATTTCAATAGTAGTAAGGTGTTATAATAGGTTCACACTAACTACTGGTTAATATTCTTTAGTTACATTTTTAAATTTTTATTGCCATACATTCGTCTATATGGCTTTTGATCACTGATTTTTTATTCGTTTGAATTCGTTACTTCATCAATAAATAATTTGAGTTAATGATTCTTTAAGCTCACAAATTGTATTGAAATCAAATATCTAAGGTAATACCTACTTATTTGATTGAATTTATAGCAATTTTGAGGGAAAATCCCTTAAACGGCTACATTTAAATAATTATAACAACAAAACTAGCTGTTTTCAATTCTAACTAATATTAAGCATTTTGTAAGTTTAACCCTTTGAGATAAATTATGAGTTACTTTAAATCTGTAAAAGAAAAATCGTTTAGAATAGGCATATTATTTGTTGTTTTTGGTTTTCCTTTACAAGTTTGCTCTGATGAAGCAACTAACCCCGCTGGTTACCATATGAATAACACAGCAAATCCAGCTTTTAATCTTACAACGGGCGGTCAACCATCTAAAAATGATTTAACAATAATGGCTAAGGATGGCATCAAAGTAATTGTTAATTTACGTACCAAGGGTGAATTTCGTAAGTTTAATGAAAAGCAATTAGTTGAATCTTTAGGAATGAAATACGTCAACATCCCAATTGGAGATGGTAAAGACTTTAACATGAAAAATGTTATGCTATTGGATGAGGCATTAGCCGGTTTGAAAAGCCCTGCTGTCGTGCATTGTGCTAGTAGTAACCGTGTAGGAGGGTTGTTAGCATTAAGAGAAAACCTAATTAAAAACTCTAGTGCTCAAGACGCGATCCTCTTTGGGCGAAAAGCTGGAATGAGAAGTACTGAGAAAACGGTTAGAAAATTATTTAAATAATGTGAAATCTTTTCACGAGACTATGGAAAAGGTCTCAAGGTTATTTATTTGTTAAAGCTTTTAAGGAGAAAAGAGACCTCTGATTTGTTTTTTTCCTTTTGAGAAATTTTAATAGGAAAATAATTAAGCTTGGGGCTGATCCAGATTAAAAATTTATCACCATTTTTTTTCACTCTTTCAAATTGGATAGCTTCAAAATCACCATACGGAGTAATCAAGTTTTTTTTTCCGCGAAACTTGTAGGTGTAAATTTCTCTTTTTCCTTTGTGGCTTACCTTATATTCTATATTAACATTATTAGGCGAATTAATGTTGTTTGAATTTTCACGGTTAAATAATTCTTGCCTCAATTCAATTGTGTGAGAGATGCGGTCAAATACTTGCTCATCTAATGGTAATTGCCACGACCGTTTTTTATAAAACCCAGTTTCTACTTTATTACTCCAATCAAAAATTTGTTCAATAATTTTATCCTTCCTAAATGTTATTTCAGTTTTCGAATGAAATTTTTGTGTACGCAATATATTATTATCTATTATAAATTCTGAATATTCATTAGAGTTAATCTTAAAAAACAATTTTTTTAGTTTTGCACTCAAGTTTAGCTTCCAAAGTCCCTTTGTGAAAGTTAAAGTTTCATTTGCTGTGCCGACTAAATCATCATCATAATAAACTTGGTAAATCGCTGAATAATCGCTTAAAAATCTCCAAGGTTCTATGTGTAGAAGTTTTTTTGAAATTTGAGGGGTTTCTATACTATTATTATTTTTAACCTCCTCATACGCACAAGTGAACAATGAAAAAATGGAAAGAAAAAATAACGTAATTACTAGTTTAAAATAGCTAAAAATTAAGCTGCTACTGCAGGATGAATAGAATGTCTGTGATCGCTTAAGCATTTAATGAAAGAGGTGCAGTGATTAGTTTATTATTAAAATTAACTCTGTTTCCAACTTGTTTAATTTGGCTCTGTAAAAATAATTCAATAACCCAAGGATAGAGCTTATACTCCAGCAATTGAACCCTAAGAGCTAATTCATTTGGTAGCTCATTTTCAATAAGGTTTAATTGGGCTTGTGCAATTATTGGACCGCCATCAAGTTCTTCTGTTACAAAGTGGACGCTAGTTCCATGTATGCTGTCTTTATTTTTTATTGCTCTTGCATGAGTATTTAATCCAGGATACTTTGGTAGGAGTGAAGGGTGTATATTAATTAAACGTCCACTAAATAGATTAACAAAGCCAGTACTTAAAATTCTCATAAAACCGGCTAATATGACTAGTGTAGGGTTATATGACTCTATTTTTTTAGCGAGATCTTGATCGAAATTTTCACGAGAACTAAATTTTTTAGTGTCAATAAATATGCCTTCAATAGAATGTTTTTTTGCTCTTTCTAACGCAAATGCTGAGCTTTTATCACTGATAATTGCAGAGACAACTCCAAGTTCAGGTTTGCCTTTTAAGCTATCTATAATAGCCTGCAGATTGGAGCCGTTACCACTGACTAAGACAACAATATTTTTAGCTGATTTATTCTCAATACTCATAGACTAATTTCAATTGTCTTGATTAGTAAAAACTGACTTGTTTATCGTTTGTTTGATCTTTAATTTGTCCAATATGCCACGCAGTTTCGCCAAGCCCATTGAGTAAGTTTAGCGATTTTTCAAGGTTTTCTTGAGCAACAACCAATACCATACCAACTCCACAATTAAATGTTCTATACATTTCCATTTGTTCTACGTTACCTTTTTTTTGTAGCCAATTAAAAATTTTGGGCATTTGCCAACTTGATTGGTCGATATGAGCACAGGCATTTTCAGGAATAACTCGAGGGATATTTTCTAATAGCCCGCCACCGGTAATATGTGAAAGCGCTTTAAGTTCGACATGCTTAATCAGTTCTAAAATGGATTTAACATAAATTTTAGTTGGCTCCAAAAGGGTATCTGCTAAGCTTTTACCTTCGAACTCATCATTAAGGTTGGCTCCACTAACGTCAATAATTTTTCTAATTAAAGAATAGCCATTTGAATGGGGGCCACTAGAAGCAAGGCCAATGAGTTGATCACCAGCATTTACTTTAGTGCCGTCAATAACATTACTTTTTTCAACAATACCCACACAAAAACCTGCTAAATCATAATCTTCGCCTTCATACATGCCTGGCATTTCAGCAGTTTCACCACCGATTAGAGAGCAATTAGAGAGTTTGCAACCTTCACCAATACCTGTAATTACACTTGTCGCAACATCTATATCTAATTTGCCTGTGGCATAATAGTCTAAAAAGAATAAAGGTTCAGCGCCTTGAACAATGAGATCATTAACGCACATCGCGACCAGATCGATACCCACTTTGTCATGAACACCAGCATCAATTGCTAATCGAAGTTTTGTGCCTACGCCGTCTGTACCGGAAACTAAAACGGGTTCTTTATAGCCTGTTGGCAAAGCAAACATCGCTCCAAAACCACCTAAATTTGAGGTTACTTCTGGCCTTTTTGTTGATTTTGCGACACTTTTAATGCGCTCGACTAATCGATTACCAGCATCGATGTCTACTCCAGCATCTTTATAGCTTAATGACGGTTGCTTAGTATTAGACATAAGAATTCCTGTTAATGGTAGTTTTGGTGTAAAAAAATTAAGCGGTGTATAGTATAAATGTACATGGATTTTAAGCGCGGTATTCTATCACGACTATTGGTAAGTGTGAGTATCTCGTTCCTGTATTTACAGGGCAAACGGGTTATAAATAAGCAATTTTAAAATATTTTGATGAGAAAGCACACAAAGATTG
>CAZRPK010000078.1:0-14315 GCA_964601915.1 uncultured Kangiella sp.
AATGAGGGCTATGAAAACTGAGAATAAAACTCAGTAAATAGATACAGAGTGGCAATGGTTCAATTAAAAGCGGATAACTTAATAACGCAAATAGCGAACCAATATTTGATAAGGAATAGAGCTTATAAGGCAATTTATGAACATCAACATAACTCAACCATCGTTGCACTAACGGCGCGGTAGTAGCTAGCATGAAATAAGGCAAACCAACTGACATTATCAATAACATCAAAATATTCTTCATCGGCGAACTAGTCTCATTAGTGAATTCTATTTCTGCTAAATTTATCGGTAGAAAATACAAGCTTATTAGCAAAAGCAGTGCATGAATTACAACTTGTTTGGTTGTACTATTAAGCTTCGTTAGCAAATGAGAGTAACAATAACCAAGTAGCAAGAAGGCCTGAAAGAAAAGCAAACAAGCCGTCCATATCGATGCGCCACCACCAAAAAAAGGCAACATAAGTTTGGCAATTAAGGGTTGCACTTGAAAGAGTAGAAAAGCACCCAAAAATATTATTATTAAATACAACATTCGTTCTTTTTTTTCACACCTTTGCAGTTAACTTAGCTATTTTGGAAACCGTCATTTCTACAAGATAGAATCTGCCCCACAAAGTGCTTTGGGTACGACGTGGCAACCTCAGTCACTTTCGATTTTTAATGCTCTTAAGGTGATTTTCCAGCCTTTTAGAAGCCTTTAAGAATCCGTATCCCTTCATTTGCTTATTCAGCAACTCAAGGTTTTCGATATAATTGGCATTATTCACCAATTGAAAATCAATCAGTTCACTAGCTTTCGAATGATCAGATAGTTCGTCTGAACGATAAAGTACAAAGATTGTTTGAGAAATAACATGGGATGAAATTTTTACATTAAATCCATAATTCTCGCTTAGATTGGTATAAAAATCTTGAAGTTCTGATAGGCCTTTTTTTCGGACACTCCAAGAAGGTACCCAACCATCAAATAAATCTCTTAAAGCAAATGTTAAACCTAATAACATGTAACTTGAGTGGGTTTCATCTGGATACCGTCTTAATGTATATTTTGCCCCAGCTCTCTCTTCATTCAACAAGCTAGTAAGCGCTTCAAATGGTTCTTGCATATGAGAGCCTTCACTAGACATCGTAATATAGACTGATCGTTTATTAGATTTTGATAGCCATTTCTTATCTTCCAATTGTGTTTTAAATCTTCGATTAAAAATATAGCTTTCAAGTGAAGGACTAAAAGCAAAATAGGCATTAAACCGGCTAGATTCGTCCAGTAAGCTATGAAGGACAAACCTTGCTGAGCCAGAGTAGCCAGAAAGTATTTTGTAGTCTGCCACCCTATATTCTGACTCGATTTTGGGTATTAACTCATTATAAAAAAAATCACTAAACGCCTTTGCTTCACTATTCAGCTTTCCCTTTTCATCGTTTATTGGCGCGTGATCTTCACCTCGGCTATAAATGCCAAAATAATAAATTCGGGCAAATCATCCTCTATTGCGTCAATGACTGCGACAGCGGATAACATACTCCATTGTCCTGTTAAGAAATAAATAACAGGATGGTTTGAACTTGAATTTTTATCATAGCCTTTTGGCAATCGAACATAATATTCTCTATCAGAATGGGTACTTTTGGAATGTAATTGATAACTTTCTGCATAGACTTGTGGCTTCGCCATTGATTGGTTTGAAAAAACAATCACTACTAATGCACTCAAGAATGCACTCGTAATCGTACTAAAACTGGTTTGATTCTTTTTGTTAAATATTAGAATTCCCTTGTTCATAATCCTCTCTTTGATATACTTATTTTTGTTCGGTTGAAGCAATGCTCATTCAAACCTTGAATGCAGTTCCCTTCAATAGAATTTTTCTTAAATAATTCTTATGGAAACCTTAAGCCTTAAATTTAAAGAAGTTTTTAATACAATTTAAATATGAATAGACCATTTAAACTAAATGAATTCAAGATTGATCCCAGCAGATGCTCAATTAAATCTCTAGAAGATGAACAAATTATTGAACCAAAAGTAATGGATGTGTTGGTGTTTTTGGCAAGCAAGGCGGGGGAAGTGGTTAGCCAGGAGGAACTATTTAAAAGTGTCTGGCCAAATTCAATTTTTAACCCAAGCTCTATCCAACGAAGTATCGCCCTTATTCGCAAGGCATTTAACGAAAACGCCAAATCGCCAACAATACTAAAAACTCATGCGAAAAGAGGCTATTGCTTAGAAGGAACAATTGAAGCTTTTGAAAAAACTCAACCAGGATTGCCTTTTCCTCCGTTATATTGGAAAAGCTTTATCGCATTGTTCTTTGTGATTTTTGTTTCTTACTGGTTATTCAATAGTTTGGACATGGAAGAAAAAACAGAAGAAAACAAAGCCAATTCACAGTCTCAACCTAAATTTAGCACCCTCATTCCTGCCCCTCTAAAATCAAAAGATGCCTTTTCTTTGAGCTATGCGCCAAACGACAAATTAATTGCGTATTTACAACAAAATGATACAGGTGGATCACAAATAAGAATTTACGATATTTCTTCCGGTGAAGATTACCAGTTAACAAAAAAGTCAATGGAATTCACCAGTCTCAATTGGTCGCTAAATGGCAAGCGATTACACATTAGGTATAATAGAAAGAAGAAGCAATTTATTAGCCAATTAAGTTGTTTTTCTAAGCAATGTAAAACCAATGACGTCGATTTTAAATCATCCATCGAAATAAACCATCAAAAGCTAATATCAAAAATTGAATCGACCGACGATAGTTTATTATATTTTCTAACGAGAGCAATTAACAATAATATTGATAAGTTAACGATTTATAATAATTTAACAAAACAATTTAGTACTATTATAACGGCCAAAACAAACACTCATTTCATAGAACTGTCCTTGTCACCTAACGGTAAACAAATAGCTTTAGCGCTTGACGTAAAGGCCAATAACTATTCAATTGAAATAATTGATATAGACTCAAAAAAGAGAGAACGATTGGTACTGTTAAAAAATAGAATAAATAGTATTGACTGGCATCCAAACGGTCAGAGTATTATCGTTAGTCAACGAGAGAAAATTAAATCTATTAATTTGTCAGGTGATATAAAAGACATTAACTTTAGCAATTATCAAACAATTGTTAATGCCCAATATAATAATTTAGGTAATGAAATTCGAATGACACTAATAAACTTAGATATTGATATAATGGAGCTAAATCTTAATGCGACTAATAATGAACAACCATTTATTAACAAGACTATCAATTCAGACCAACTTGATATCGGTGCAACTTACTCTCCGATAGATAATCGATATGCGTTCCAATCTAATAGAAATGGTATAATGCAGTTATGGTTAAAAGATAAAAATCAAGAACGATTGATATTTGCCAACGATGAGAATATTGAGTTTTTTGGTTTCGCTTGGTCACCTGATGGCAAAGAGATTGCCATAGCCGGAGAAAAACAACTTTTTATCATTAATACTTTTGATAAAAGCTACGCAGGCTTCAACCATAACTCTAAAACTTTTTATCTTAAAGATTGGTTCTATCAATCAAACTCATTATTGGTAAAAACACAAACTAAAAAAGGTGCGGTTCCGGCTATCTACAATCTAATTACAAGAAAACTTTCTATCATTTCGACACAAGTCTTGAGCTACCCACAACTAAGTACCAATGATGAAGTTTACATTAGCCAGAACAATTCAATCAGTAGAGTCGACTCAAAATTAAAAAACACACTAATCTGGCATTCGGAAAATGGAGAGCTTCATGGTTTTTCCATTATTAAAGAAAAATTGATTATTGCTGAAGAAGTCGATAATTCTTCAATAATTTGGTCCTTAAACCTTGAAGATAAACAAATAAAAGAACTATATAAATTTCCTGATAGCAAAATGCACTTTTTGCATAGTAATCATAATGGTAATCGTCTGTTATTCCACTCTCCATTTAAAAGAAAAGTATCCCATGTTCGTTTGAAGTGAAAGATGCTTATTTTGTGATAGTCACTTTCACTACTAGCAGATTTTGAGACTGATTTTAACGATTCAAATATCTAGAGCAAAGCCAATCGCGTTAGATAAGTCTTTTCGTTTATCGGTGCTTAAATGGCAGATTAGTGATCCAATTTTTTGCTTAGATACTGTTTGAATATGATCACAATTAATCACACAATCTCGTTGTAAACCATCGCTACTTGAAAGAAATACTTCACTCGGTATTTCTCGAATAGTTGATGTAATTGGAGCAATCGTTATTTCATTTAGATACTCGATAATTGAACTTCGAGTTAATATTACAACCGGACGTTTTTTATCAGGCGCTTGAAATTTATACCAACGGATATCATTCCTTTTCATTGGATTACCAATCTCCCCACTCTTGCTCTGGCTCCCAAACAGCGAATTCTCTATTTTTAACTGGTTGAGTGAGATAACCTTCTCGGTGTGTTTTTTCTAGCAGTAACGAATCTTGTTTTTCAATCTCATGTTTCAATGCGCCTCTAGTAAAGGCCGAGCGAGTTGTTTTAAGTTTTTTCACCCATTTATCGACGTTTTTGACTAATTGATCATCAAGAGTCATTTGAATTGTTTTCACGCATAACACCTACAAGTATAGCTATAAGTATAGCTATTGTAGTGACAAGCAGTTTGCATGTCAAAAACTAAATTCCAACAGGGATGTTAAGAGTAAATAGTACTGTCCGGATAATTAACACGGTGGTTTTCAAGCTAGTTGTCCACTTTAGTCAATTTTATCATTACATTAGTAGGCCGAATAGTTTACTTGTAACATAACTAGCAATTTAATTGAAAATCAACTCAACATGGTATAACTTTAATTTAACTTAAATTTAAGGAAAACTAAATATGCCCCATACTGCAACCGTAACCAAAAGTGGACAAATTGGTATCCCCAAAGCCTTGCTTCAAGAGTTGGGAGTGTAAAATCAACTATGAAATTCAAATTCATAGACAATATTGATGAAATTAGTCCTTCTCAGTTTGAATACCTCAAAGATAGCAACTACCCATTCTTAAAATACGAATTCCTATCTGCATTAGAACAATCCAATAGCGTATGTGCAGAAACAGGTTGGCAGGTAAAACACCTAACTGCATGGAACAACAATCAACTAGTCGGCTTTATGCCTCTCTATTTAAAAACTCATAGCTATGGCGAATACGTTTTTGATTTCCAATGGGCAAATGCTTACCATCAGTCTGGAATCGAATACTACCCCAAGTTATTATCTGCAATCCCCTTTACCCCATGTACTGGTCCAAGAATTATTTTGAAGTCTCATAGTGATAATGTGATTTCTGATTTGATGTTCGAAAAAATTATTGAAGAAGCTGAACGAATTAACGTTTCAAGCTTTCATTATCTATTTCCAAACAAAGATACTATTCCTACCTTACAGAGAAAAAAATCAGATGCTAAATTAATGCATCGAGTAGGAATGCAATATCATTGGTTTAATCAAAACTATAACAATTTTGATGATTTTTTAAATCAATGCAAAGCAAAATCAAGGAAGAACATCAAAAGAGAACGTAAAAGCTTTATTGACTCTAGTATCTCTATCAAATGTATCGAAGGCGCCCAAATTGATGAGTCACTTTGGAAGCAATTCTATTTGTTTTATTGTGCGACTTATGCAAAACGAAGTGGTAACTATGGTTACTTAAATGAGTCATTTTTTCAAATAATTGGTAAATCAATGCCCTCAAGTATTGTTATGGCTGTAGCAGAAGTTGATAATAATCCAATCGCCATTTCGTTATTCTTTAAAGATCAAGACACACTCTATGGTCGATATTGGGGATGTAAACAAGAGATCGAGTTTTTACATTTTGAACTTTGTTATTATCAAGGGATCAAATATTGTATTAGAAATAATCTAAAACGATTTGATGCTGGAGCACAAGGAGAACATAAAATATCACGAGGATTTAAACCGATTAAAACAGAGTCCTATCATTGGATTAAAGATAAACGATTTCGTGATGCAATTAGTCACTTTCTCGATCAAGAAAAGCATTTAGTTGAAGAATCAGTTTCGCAGTTATCCGCAAAGTTGCCATTTAAATAAAATTAACTACCCTTCCTCTAAATAATTTCGTAACCAAGCTTTTGCAAACCGCAAATCTCTATCGAGTTTACTGGTAGAAATATTACGAATATCAGAAATTTCTTGATAGCTTAATCCAGCAAAATAATGAAGTTCTAATAAATCCGCTTTTTGAGGATCATTAATTGTTAAATTTATCAGCGCATCATGAAGATTAATGATTTCATCCCCGACTTCAGGTGTTACAACAATCACATCTTCCAAAGCTAAATTATGTTTACTCTCGCCCCGTTTCTTTGAGCTTTTAGCGCGCGCATGATCAACTAAAATTCTTCTCATCATTTTTGCTGCCAAAGAATAAAAATGACTACGATCTTGCCAGTTAACTTTTACGTCGACTAATTTAGAAAATGCTTCGTGAACTAAAGCAGTAGTTTGTAAAGTGTGATCATTTCGTTCGCTATTAAAAATATTAGCAGCGATTTTGTGGAGATGATCATAAACTCGGTGGTTTTCAACAAGGCACTTTACAATTTTGGAACAGTTCTGGAGGTAACCTACCCACAACAACCACCGCATTGGTTGAAAACAATGAGAATATATTCACTACTGATGTAAATGGCGATGGTCCTGCAGACGTTGTAGTCACAAAGTATCTTCAAGATAGTAACCAAAGTAATTTTATTAACGGCATAGCAGTAATGAAAGGCATAAATGGGAGTGACCCTTTTTTCAATGTGTCTACCGCGCCACAAGAACACCCCGTACAACAAGACTGGGAAAACTATGGACATGTATTTGTTGGAGATGTCAATGGTGATGGTTTACAAGATGTAATCTGGAACAATGCAGAACTAGATAATAGTATCTACGTTGCCATCGCAAAGTCGGAGTAGTACTCAAAAAAATAATTGCACCAACTTAATCTAATTGAGTTGGTGCAATTTTATATTTGTTTCCAAAACTATTTTTAAAATACTTAACTACCGATAATGTGCAAACGTCTCAACTCTTCAATTTCAGAATCTGAATAATCTAGTTCATCTTTTAGAATTATTCCAGAATCTTCGCCTAAAATTGGGGCGGCTTTATTATATTGAATAGGTGTTTCAGAAAATTTTACAGGATTAGCAACTTGTTGAATCGTGCCTAGTTTTGGATGCTTAATGGCAATCTTAGTTCCTCGCGCTTTAATTTGAGGATGCTCAAAAACTTGTTGAATATTATTAATCGAACCGCATGGGATTTTTTCCTTTGACAATTTTTCAACCCAATACTCTGAAGTTTTTTTCATTAAAATCTTCTCCATTATAGCAATTAATTGATCATGATTTATTATTCTCGCATTGTTAGTTTGATATTTGGAATCATTTGCTAAATCTTCAAGCCCAAGAACCTCCATACACTTTTTAAACTGATGATCATTTCCAACCGCTAACATGAACTTTTCAGTTGAACTTTTAACTGTTTGATAGGGAACAATACTCGGGTGAACCGTACCTTGTTTAATGGGCACCTCTCCAGTCATCAAATAACTCATACTTTGATTAGCAAGCCAACCAACTTGAGTATCAAAGAGCGCAAGATCGATATACTGCCCTTTGCCGGTTTTATTTCGATGGTGGATAGCCGCTAAAATCCCTGCAACAGCATACATTCCGGTCATTAAATCAGATACAGCAACACCGACTTTCTGAGGATCTCCATTTTTTTCACCAGTAATACTCATTAAACCAGCAGATGCTTGTATCATGGCATCATAGCCTGCTTGATTAGCGTATTCACCGGTTTGACCAAAACCTGTGATAGAGCAATAAACCAGTCTAGGATTTATCTTGGCTAAACAGGCATAATCTAAACCATACTTTGCCAAGTTATCGACTTTGAAGTTTTCGACAAATATATCAGCTTTTAACGCTAATTCTTTTACAATTTTTTGACCTGATTTGGTCGTGATGTCTAAGGTGATGGATTGTTTACCTCGATTGGCGCATAAATAATAAGCACTGATATCATCACCTAACTCTTCTTTAAAATCCGAATCTATCCCTATTTTGATATCACCCTGATTTTTTCGTAACTCTTTTAACGATTCTCCCCAATGACGTGTATCATCGCCTTTGTTTGGACGTTCAACTTTCCACACTTTAGCGCCAAAATCGGCTAAAACCTGAGTTGCCCATGGTCCCGCAAGTACACGACTCAGATCTAATACAGTTAACCCATCTAACGATCCAGACAATTGATTCTACTTAGTTGATTATAGATTGTGCAATAATAAAGTAATTTGAGAGCTAATTCATAAAAATACAATAAATCTCTATTCCTCGTCTATAATCTTGTATAGGCTTCACAAGGATGAAAGGCAAGACAGGGTTCAGCCACCTTACAAATTGTAAAATCACATGAGACTAGCGTCAAAAAATAATGCCTAAAAAATCAATTGATAATCCTAAACTCTTACCCACAAATGACTTACTATTTGCTCGTCAGCCCATTTTTGACAGTAAAAAAGAGCTCTATGGATTTGAGCTTTTATATCGTGATAACGACCCTAATGCGGCTTTTATTGAAGATGGTGACAAGGCAACTTCTGCTCTGTTGGTAAACTATTGCGGTAGTATCATCAATGACGATGAAGGTCCTTATGTAAAAATATTCATCAATTTAACACGTAACCTCCTATTATCTGATTATTTTTTCCCTCTTGAACCATCAAGGATTGTGGTAGAAATATTAGAAGATGTCGAAGTTGATCAAGAGTTAATTAATAGAGTCATTGATTTAAAAGCAAAGGGTTATCAATTTGCTCTAGATGATTATGCGTTTACAAGTGACTTTGACAAACTAATTCCTTTAATGGATTACATTAAAGTTGAGTTACTTAGTTTATCACTAAAGGAACTTAAAGAAAAAATGGAATTTTTTGAAAATACTCACCTTTCCAAATTAAAAAAGCGTCCTACATTACTAGCTGAAAAAGTTGAAGACCAAGCCACTTATGATTTATGCCATTCAATCGGCTTTGAACTTTTTCAAGGTTATTTTTTAGAGAAACCAAAGCCCATTTATGGCAAAAAAATCGATAACCATTCCGATACAGCTTTACAAATAGTCGTAAAACTTCAAGAGAGCGATATATCAATAGAAGAATTATCACATGCTATTTCACGAGATACTAAACTTAGCTATCAAATCCTAAAAATTGTAAACAGCCCCCTCTGCCGGTTACCAAAAAAAGTAGAAAGCTTACAAGATGCTGTTACTTATTTAGGTTTAGAACAGATCAAAAAATGGGCAATGGCAATGGCCTTATCAGGCAATTCATCACAGTCAAATGAATTATTTAGACTTCTTTTAACAAGAGCTAGAACATGTGAATTAATTGCAGCTTATCATAAACATGACAAAGCAGAGTCTTACTTTACCATCGGTTTATTTTCTGGAATTGATGCGGTTATGCTGGCCGATAAGCAGTGGTTAGTGAAAAAGCTTGATTTAACTGATGAAATTACCGAAGCATTACTTGAGTTTAAAGGCGAAAAAGGTCGAATATTGCGTAGAGTGATTGATATTGAGCATGGTGATTTTGACTTCACAGAAAAATACAGTGATGAACAACGTCATGCTTATTATGAAGCACATGAAACAGCTATTAATTGGGCTAATCAGTTATTTTTAATGCTTTAATCTTTTTATCAATAAAAGGCTATCCCTTCTCACCCGCCTGAACACATTTTATTATTCCGTAATCAAACTGTTCACCAAGTGCCTCAAAGATTTTTTTTAATGGACTCTCTTTTTCATCTCGAAAAGCCTCAATAGTTTGGGCAATTAATTGATAATCGGTTTCATCTATTGGTAATACAATAAGCGGATCGAGCATACCCTCTTCTATTGCTTTTGCTATATGACTGTAAATCGTGCCAATTGTCATGTTTCGTTTCTTAGCTATTAACTCCAAAGTGTGATCATCTGCTAAAAGCTGAAGTGTTGTATTAACCGTATCAGAAAGATTAGTGCTGACACCCTCCGATAATGGATACCGCTGAATCACTTCTAAAAACTGTTTGCCATATTTTTCTAGTTTATTTTCGCCGACTCCAGAAATAAATTGCATTCGATTTAATTCAGTCGGCCTAATTTCTGTCATTTCGATAAGCGTCGCGTCATGGAAAATAACGAAAGGAGGAACTCCTTGCTCTTCAGCTATTTTAATTCTAAGAATTCTTAATGCTTCAAATAATTCTTGATGAATGACCGCAACATTTTTACCTTTCGTTTTTTTTGATTTTTCTTTCTTTGTTTGCTTACGTGCTTCTAAATTTGCTTCACCTTTTAACAATGGTCGACTAGATTCAGTTAGCCTAACTCTGCCAAAGTTTTCGTGATCAACATATAACAACCCTTTAGCAATTAATTGTCTGAAAAGGCTTTTCCAAACCGCAACGGAATGCAACGTTCCAATACCAAAGGTTGAAAGATCATTATGTTTATTATTTTCTATTCTTTGATCGACTTTACCTAATAAAACATCAATCACATAAGTAACACCAAAGCGTTGTCCAGTTCTAAAAACGCAAGATAAGGCTTGCCTAGCTGCCTCAGTTGCATCCCAAGTTTCAGGTGGTTGAATACAGTTATCACAGTTGCCACAAGGTTCAGTTAAAGTTTCATCAAAATAGGCTAAAAGCAATTGACGACGGCATTGGGTTGATTCACACAATCCCAACATCGAATCTAATTTTTGTTGAGATATTTGCTTATAATGTTCATGACCATCACCTTGCTGCATCATCTGTCGCAAGGTTATAACATCTTGTAATCCATAAGCCATCCAAGCCGAAGAAGGTTGTCCATCACGCCCTGCTCGCCCTGTTTCTTGGTAATAGGCTTCAATACTTTTGGGTAAACTTAAATGAGCAACAAAACGTACATCAGGTTTATCAATTCCCATTCCAAATGCAATCGTCGCTACAATAATAACACCTTCTTTTCGTAAAAAATCTTGCTGATTTTTTTGCCTAACATCAGCAGGTAATCCCGCATGATAAGGTAAAGCTTTTCTTCCTTTTCCTTTTAACCATTCTGCGGTCGCTTCAACTTTTTTACGTGATAAACAATAAACAATTCCAGCATCAGTTGGATATTCAGACTCTAAAAATGTCCAAAGTTGCTCTTTGCTTTTACTGCCCTCTGCGATGGCGTAACGAATGTTGGGACGATCAAAACTATTAATATATCGCGTAGCGTTTTCTAACTCTAATTGTTCAATAATTTCGGTTTGAGTTCTTGAGTCGGCGGTTGCAGTTAATGCGATTCGAGGAACGTCTGGAAAGAGCTTATGTAGCGCAGATAGTTGTTGATATTCAGGTCTAAAATCATGTCCCCATTGGGAAACACAATGTGCTTCATCAATGGCAAAAAGGGAAATTTTTAATCCCGAAATCATGTTTAAAAACTTTTGATTTAATAATCGCTCTGGTGCAACATAGAGCAAATCTAACTCACCGGAAAAAAGTTGCTGTTCAATATGTCTCACTTGATCGATAGCTAAACTAGAATTGATAAAGGCCGCTTTTACTCCAATTAAATTCATCGCATCCACTTGATCTTGCATTAGAGCAATTAAAGGCGAAACAACCACTCCAACGCCAGGTCGGATAATTGCTGGGATTTGATAACACAGAGACTTGCCGCCACCAGTTGGCATCAAAGCTAAAATATCACGACCATCAATCAATGAAGCAACGATATCTTCTTGGTTGAGGCGAAAATTATCATAACCAAAGGTTTTATTGAGGATATTTAAAGCTGTTTGCATGCTATATATTATCGATTATTTATAAGAATATTTTTTGTCCGTAAGATGTGAATTATATCCTTTGGCTTTATGTAAGAGCTATAAGTATTTTCAACTCTTTACGTATAAGATATTAATCTATAACGGCATCCAAAAATAACTTTCTTAGAAATAACGTTTAAATTCAACGAGCTATCTCAAAAAGAGATGGCATGTAATTTGTTACGTAATTTACAAAAAACTTACGTACTGAACTATTGACTCAAATGATTGATCGCGTATATTCGATATTGCATGTTGGTAAAATAGATGTTTTATTTTATCTTACGATAAAGATATAGCCAAAGTACGTAAACTAACAACCACAAAAAGGATATTAAATTATGACAAACCAGAAAAAATTTAATCATCATTTATTGTACATTGCTTTAGCATCAAGCTTGGCAGTCCCTACAGTAGTAATGGCAGAAGAAACAGAGGAAGAAGGCAATAAAATTACTATAACCGGCTCGCATATTAAGCGTTCTGATATAGAAGGGCCGTCTCCCGTAACAACCATCACTGCTGATGATATTGCGTTAACTGGTGTTACTGACATCATTAGCTTATTTACTAAATTGCCAATTTCTGGGCAAGGCACTTTTAGTACACAAGGGAATTCTAGTGATGACACTGCAAACGGTGGATCGAGTGTTTCTTTGCGTGGATTAGGCGCAGATTCAACACTTATTTTAATTAATGGTCGTCGTGTTTCGGTTTCACCATTTGCTAAAGGAATTGATACTGCTTTTGTTGATTTAAACAATATTCCACTGGCGGCTATTGAACGTATCGACATCCTGAAAGATGGCGCTTCAGCAACTTATGGCTCTGACGCTATTGCCGGTGTTATCAATATTATCCTTAAAAAAGATTTTGAAGGCGTTGAGATTTCGGCTAAATATGGCGCTACTGCTGATGGTGGCGGTGAAGAACAAAATTTTAGTATGATTTGGGGTAACTCAGATGCAAAAAGCAGTCATACTTTTATTATCGACTATTTTAAAAGAGAAGAAATTATGTATGCAGATAGAGATTATTCTCGATCAGCTAACCAAGCAGGTTTAAGACCAAATGATCCTGATGCCGTTGACTTTAGAAGTTCATCAGGTATTCCAGGAACTATTGCATTAGAATCAAATTCAACCAATAGGATCCCCGATACATTTGGTAACGACGTTTGTGCTCCAGAAAATATTGATCTAGTAGATAATCTTTGTCTATATGATTATGCACCGCATATGACAATGATCCCATTTGCAGAACGTGTTAGCTTTAACTACATGGGTGAGCAAGAAATTAGCAACACAACTACAGCATTCACTGAATTGAATGGACAAACGTCTAAATCAATTATTAAAGGAGCCGGTAGCCCAAGTTTTAATGAACTATTTATGTCGGGAGACAACTCTAACCACCCATTTGCTAACGATCCAACACATGAATTTTATCAACAAGACTTAACCATGCGTCGACGTACTGTTGATATTGGTAACCGTAAGAAAGTAGCAGAAACTAACTACTTTAGGGCAATCGCAGGTATTCGAGGTGAGCTAGGGGAGTGGGAGTGGGAAGTCGCTACTAGCTATATAAAAAGCTCTTCTACTGAGCGTGGTATAGATGGTTTTCCTAATTCTCGCCGTGTTCAAGAAGCAATTGATAGTGGATTATGGAACCCATTTGAACCATCATCAAATACTCAAGAAGCGCTAGATTTTATTGAGACCACCACCACTCGTATCGGTAAATCCACTAATCGTTCATTTGATGGCTCAATATCTGGTGAAATAATAGAGATGGAACATGGACCATTGTTAATGGCCGTTGGAGCGGAGTATAGAGATGAAGCAATCAGTGATAATCCTGATGATCAATTCTTGCGAGGTGATGTTTTTGGTACAGAGGCCACTCAAGCAAATGGTAGTAGACAAAATGCATCTATTTTTGCTGAAGTTGCGATACCACTTATTGAAAATTTTGAACTTCAGCTAGCGGTTAGATTTGAAGATTACAGTGACTTTGGTAACACAACCAACCCAAAAATTGCCTTTCGTTGGGCACCTATGGAAAATATTGTTTTACGTGGTTCTATAGGAACGGCATTTAGAGCGCCATCCCTTCATCAAATTGGGTTAGGACGTACAGATGAATCACCTAATTTAGTTGATAATCTTCGTTGCGAGCTAATAGAGCTTGGTTGTCAACCACAAGAATATACTGCTATTTTTGAAGGTAATCCTGATTTAGATCCTGAAGAATCTACAAGCTCTAACCTTGGAATTATCTATGAAATTTCTGAAAATTTTAGCATCAGTGTTGATTACTATAATTATGAAGAGAGCTTTGCACGAAAGCACAAGTTTAGACGATAAATGATATAATACCATTT
>CAZRPK010000079.1:0-14119 GCA_964601915.1 uncultured Kangiella sp.
TATTAATATTCCCCTAGTCGATGTGAGTTGTTTGCTAGGGGAATCGTTAGGAGTTATACCGCCATATCCTTTAGTTTCTTTAAAGGACGAACTTTAACTTGAGTTGAAGCTGGTTTAGCTTTAAACATTGTTTCTTCACCAGTAAAAGGATTGATACCCTTTCTAGCTTTAGTTGCTTTCTTTTTAACAGTTGTTATTTTTAACATGCCAGGTAAAACAAACTCACCACAAGCGCGCTTCTTAATGTGACGTTCAATTAGATCACCTAATTCATCGATAACTGAAGCAACCTGTTTTTTTGATAATTCAGTTGATTCTGCTAGCTCAGCGATGATTTGAGTCTTAGTGTAACGATCTTTTATTAGCTTTGGTTTTGAAGCCGCCATAGTTATTCCTATTTATTTTAAGTTTGTTATTGGTCGCTTATCGACCGATTAATTAACAGTTAGTCTTCAAGATACTTTTTACCTAAATTTGCTGATGAAATAAAGGTTTTTCATCAATTATTAGTAAATTATCTCTGAATCTTAAATAGGGCAAAATAAATTGATAAAAAGTGCATTCAATTGATGATTTATTGATAAAAATAGCGCACAATGCGCGCGGACTGAATTAGCCTTCAGTTGTTGAAAGTTTTAGCTAATAGCCAAGCGATAATTTTTAACTTGAGCTAGCTTTACCGCCCCCCATTTCCCTATCGGTATAAAATAGCCATATTTAGTAAAAATAATTCTTTAATGTTAATTAAAGTGAGAAGAAAAGGTTGTGGATATGCAGAGTTTTCTGTAAAATTCGCGCTCTTTTTTCGGTGCGTGAAATGATTTTTTTGAAACGAAAAAGAGTAAAACTGCCAAAATTCTTGCCAAATTGGCGAAAGTCGCATTTTAATCGACTGCCCTGTTATAAAATATAGCAAGGTATGGATTGTTTGGACTAAAAAAGACATTAGAAAATAAGTTTATCTGCTATAAACAGTAGCAAAGATGTGCTTATTTATTCGGTAGAGAAAAAATTAATGGGCAAAAGCCTAATTTGGAGCTAAGAATGAGAACTTTTAGTGCAAAACCAGAATCTGTAAAACGCGATTGGTTCGTCGTTGATGCAGATGGTAAAACACTTGGTCGTTTGGCCACAGAAATTGCACGTCGTTTACGTGGCAAGCATAAAGCAGAATTTACACCTCACGTAGATACTGGCGATTATATAGTTGTTGTTAATGCAGAAAAAATTGCAGTAACAGGAAAAAAAGAAGCGGATAAAATGTACTATCGCCATACTGAGTTCCCTGGCGGAATTAAAGGTATGACTCTTGGTGAGTTGCGTAAAAAAGCGCCTGAGCGTATATTGCAAAAAGCCGTAAAAGGAATGATCCCAAGTAATCCTCTTGGTCGAGAATGCCTACGCAAGTTAAAGATCTTTGTTGGACCTGAACATACACATCAGGCACAGCAACCTAAAGAATTAAACATATAGTTGGTGAATGAATATGGCTGATACACAATATTACGGAACAGGTCGTCGTAAGAGCTCTACTGCTAGAGTCTTTTTACGCCCAGGCAAAGGTAACATCGTTGTTAATCAACAACCGCTAGATGAGTACTTTGGTCGTGAAACTTCAAGAATGGTTGTTCGTCAACCGCTTGAGTTGACAGAAAATACTGAAACATTTGACGCTTATGTGACTGTAAAAGGTGGCGGAGATACCGGTCAAGCAGGTGCTATTCGTTTAGGTATCACTCGTGCGTTGATGGAGTTTAACGGAGAATTACGTCCAGCACTACGTTCTGCGGGTTATGTTACTCGTGATGCACGTTCTGTAGAGCGTAAGAAAGTTGGTCTACACAAAGCTCGTAAGAGACCACAGTTCTCTAAACGTTAGAATTTTTTTCAAGTCAGATATTGTTCTAGAGATAGATTTTTACTTAGCGTTATCTCTTAATTACGCATTTTGACTTTAGTATGGTGTTTAAAAAAACCATTCACATTCTTGTGAGTGGTTTTTTATGTTTAAGGATGCTAGTAGGATTGTTGAAAACACTAAAAAAAAACAGGGTTTTTAGGTCAAATTGCTAGCGACTAGCGACAGCTTTTGTTATCATGCCCGCCTAAAATTTGACCAATTTAAGCCAAGTTTAATATCTTGCAAAAACAAATTTATAATTGCTAATCAATAGCTAATAAGTAAAGAGGAAAATTGAGTGGATCGTGCGGAATTAGAATTACAACTAGAGGTCTGGAAAGATCTTGCGATAAGTAAACAAATGTTAATTGGCGCCGCCGCTGAAGCCCTTAAAATTAAGTCTGATTGCAGTATGGATGAGATCAAGGAAGCTTTTGAAAAGGCGACTAAAAGAGCAACAGAAGCCGATGCGAATATAACCAAAGCACAAGACGATGCCACTTCTGCTATTGCAGCAATGGAAATCAAGGTTAAGGAAAGCGATATCGCTCATAATAAAGCGATGGAAGCTTCTGATAAATCACATGAAGAACGATTAGCGGCTGAACACAGAGTTAACGCAGGACGTGAAGCTAACTTAGACTCTCTAAAAAAAGCCAAAGCAGAAATTGCAGATAAAGATAAAGCACTTAAACAAATCAAAAAAATCCTTCATGACTCGCCTGAAAATGTGATTAAAAAGTTAAAAAATCTAAAGAAGGAAAAAATGGATGAGAGCAACCTTCGTAAAAAAGCGGAAGAAGATGCTCGTAAACAAAAGAAAGAAAAGCAAAAAGCGGAACAAGATTTTAAAGATTTAGAATCGAGTTTAGAGCAATCTGCAAAGCTAGTTGAGCAAATAAGAGAATTAAAAACGTTTAGTGAAGCGCAATATGATCAACTAAAAGAATTGGTTGAAGACAAAAAAACATTAGAAAAAACACCTGTATTGGATGAAGAATTATTAGAAGCTGTTGAAAGTCTATCAAGTAAAGATGATAAAAAATCCGATGGAGGTAGTTCTAAAGAAAAAGGAACAAAAGATAAAGATTCAAAAAAATCAGCGACTAAGAAAAAAGCTGTAAAAAAGAAGGCTAAGAAAAAATAGTTAAAACTTGAACAAGTGTCTCACCCTGAAATACGTTGACGGTTTGAGTAAGAAGCCAGCTGAATTAGCCGTTGGCTTTTTTTTACAAATGAGATCGATAATGATTGTACGCATAAAACGATTCATCTAAAACTTTTTTTAATGTTAATTTTTCTGATAAACAGACTGCCGAGAGATACTTATTAGCCGACAATTTTTTGATAAGCTTATCTTTCTTTTGTTTGAAGCTCCTAGGCAGTGAAGATAAGAATTTTTTTCTAAAATTACCTCTTACTTATTAAAATTTCTTAATCGTTTCTTCTAATCGTTTAATTTTTTTGCTCTGGCGTTTCATTAGTCATTAGTCTCACTCTTTGGGATGAACAGTCTAATGTACCATTCTTTCTTAAACACATTAAAACAGTGCTACGACCTTGGATACCATATCGCTTTTGAATCTCCTAGTTGGTGTATTGGCCTTTTTCTACTGCTCAATAAGTGATAGTTTAAAAGCTAATGAGTAATCTTCTTGAGAGCGTATTTTGCCTGTTATAAGGACAATCCATAAATAGGCTCTAAAATTTTGTATTAGATTACACTTTACTTATAGACTTTTGTAAACTATTAATAGTATATAGAAATTTTTAGGTAGTTTTTAATGAAAATTAAGCATCAATTAACAGTCTCATTTATCGTGCAAAATATTAGTACGATATTAATACTATTGTTTTTAATTATTTGGATTGTAAACCAAAAAGTTCATGAATCACTTGCCGTAAGAGCTGAAGGGCAGCTTGTTGCAGTGAGAGATGCAACAAAAAATAGTATAGAGCGTTATTTTGATACGCTACAAAACCAGGTGATTACTTTTTCAAACGATCGTATGATTATTGATGCAATGCAAGAGTTTAAAAGAAGTTTCAGTAATTATAAAAATCAAAGTGGTGAAGGTAGTCAAGAAAAGGGGGAGTTAATTCAATATTATTCGAATGACTTTAATGCAGAGTTTAAAAGTCGAAATGCCAACCAAGATTCAAAATCTGAGCAGTGGCTGTCTATGTTAGATCAAGATTCTATTGCTTTGCAAAGTTCATTTATATCTCTTAATGACAATCCGCTAGGAGAAAAAGGTAAACTTGAAAATTTAGATGATAATTCAGATTACTCAGCAACACATAATAAATTTCATAAACATATTAGAGACTTTCAAAGTAGATTTAACTATTACGACATATTTTTAGTGGATGCAGAAAGTGGCGATATTATCTATTCCGTATTTAAAGAGTTAGATTTTACGACCTCTTTAATAAATGGAGCATTTGCAAACACAGGAATTGGCGAGGTTTTTAATAAGGCAAATAAACTCAATAGCCCTGAAGAAACAATTATTTCGGATTTTGCGCCATATCCACCTTCTTATATGGACATGGCATCATTTATTGCTTCTCCAATTTTTGAAAATGGGCGTAAGATTGGAATATTGATTTTTCAAATGCCGATAAATGTAATTTCTAATATTATGACACATGATAATAAATGGCGTGATGTAGGTTTGGGAGAATCTGGTGAAACATATTTAGTTGGTGAAAAAGGATTTATTAAAAATGAAAGCCGTTTTTTTGTTGAAGATCGAGCTGGTTATATGACTGCACTGCAAGACGCTGGAGTAGATCAACAAACTTTAGATATTATTCAAACTAAAAATTCGAGCATTGGATTGCAACAAATAAAATCTTCTGGCGTAACCCAAGCTCATGCAGGCAAGTCTGGTTTTGGTATATTTCCAGACTATCGAAACTTACCGGTTTTGTCAGCATTTTCACCAGTCAAAATAAAGGGTTTGAATTGGGTTGTTTTAGCAGAAATTGATGAGTCCGAGGCATTTCAAGCTGTATCTGATATTCAATCAAGTTTAATAAAATATTCATCAATGGTTGGTTTTTTTGTTTTGGTCTTAGGGATCTTAGGTGGGTTGCTTATTGCCGGTAAAATTGGTTCAGGACTAACTCGAATGATTGACGCAATGAAGCCGTTGGCGAAAGGGGATCTAACTCAAAAACTAGATGAAGCACGTAAAGATGAACTTGGTGACTTTGCGATTGGTTTTAACCATTTTATTGATAAACTTAAAAATATGATTGTTGGACTATCTGAAGTTTCCTCTAATTTAACCAAGCATTCAGCTGAATTAACTGCAACCTCAGAACGCTCACTAAGTTCGATTTCCTCTCAACAACTAGAGACAGAACAATTGGCAACTGCAATGAATGAAATGCAAGCAACATTAGTTGAAGTTGCTAGTAATGTAGAATCAACAGCTTCGGCAACTCAAAAAATTACAACAGAATCAAGAACGGCCAAAAAGGCTACGGAGGAGAACTTAAATGCAAGTAAAAATTTGGCAACATTGATAAATGAAAGTTCAAATGTAATTTCAGAATTGGAACAAGATAGTGATGACATTGGTAGCGTGCTCGATGTGATACAGCAAATAGCGGATCAAACAAATTTATTAGCTTTAAATGCTGCAATTGAAGCCGCTCGAGCAGGCGAACAAGGGAGAGGTTTTGCTGTAGTTGCTGATGAAGTAAGAACTCTAGCTTCCAGAACTCAAACTTCTACCAAGGAGATTCAGTCGATGATAGAAAAACTCCAAGCGGCTACTAAAACTTCAGTTGTTTCAATGAAAAAAAGTTCTGATCAGGCTAATACTAGCGAAAATTTAAGTACAAAAACTTTTAATGTTTTACAGGTTATTGATAATTCAATACTTGGAATAAATGATATGACCACTCAAGTTGCAACGGCATCAGAAGAGCAGGCATCTGTGGCAGAAGACATTAACCGAAGTGTTGTTCAAATAAATGATCTTTGTAATGATTCTGTGGTTGACTCTAATAACACAGCACAAGTGTCTAATGAAATAGGAACACTTTCTAAAAATATCAATCAACTTCTTAGTCAATTTAAAGTTTAATTTTAAACATGTAAAATTATTTATTGAGGAAAAGTTTATGAATATCTTAAAGTTAAAATCTAATATCTATACAACTTTTATTATGCTAGCGTTATTTAATTTAGTGTTTGTTTCAAAAAGTGTGTTTGCTGATGTAAGTACTAATTTAGGCTTAGTTTCACAGTATCACTTTAGAGGGATTCAACAAACTAGCGGAGCATCTGCTAGCGTCGGCTTAGATTATGAGAGTGGAAATATTAGCGTTGGAACCTGGGCCGCCGATGTAGAGGATGGGTTAGAAGTTGATTTTTATGGTGCATATAGTTGGGATATTGGAAATGATGCATCTATTGCTATCGGTGCCACCTCTTATCAATATACAGGTGACTTTGATTCGGCTTACAACGAAATTAACTTGTCTGCTAGATTTAGTAATTTTGGTGTTGCATACAGTATTGGTAAATGGGATGGGGAAGTTGGAAATGAAAATGCAACTAAAAATAATTATACAATTTTAGAAATTAGTTACGAGATAAACAGTTTCACTGGCACCATTGGCGTTTATGGCGATGAAGCGAAAGGTGAGTATTTTGACTTAAATTATGGAATTCAAACCGATTATTTTGAAATTGGATTTGGGCTGCTTGTAAGTAACTTAAATGATGATGAGTCGTTATACTTCTCTTTTAGTAAAGCGATGGATCTTTAGACCGTAGGGCTAGTTAGTAGAAGTGGAATATATTTTTTAATTGTTATGTAATATCATTTTTAATGTTAAAATACTCTGCGAGGGTCAACTGGGCAGTCGCCGCTTGTTTTAGAGTTGTTGTAAAACAAATCTATTTGCAGGGGGAGGAAAGTCCGGACTTTATAGAGTAGAGTGCCAGGTAACGCCTGGGCAGTGCAAACTGACGGCAAGTGCAGCAGAAAGTAAACCGCCTTAAAGCTCCTGTTTTAAGGTAAGGGTGAAAGGGTGCGGTAAGAGCGCACCGCGCTGGTGGTAACATTCAGTGGCAAGGTAAACCCCACTCAAAGCAAGACCAAATAGGGTTCCGTGTAGTCAATTAATGCTCACATTAATTGACTACTGAGGCGTTACTCGCGTTGGAACCGGGTAGGTCGCTTGAGCCATAGAGTGATTTATGGCCTAGACGAATGACTGTTCACGACAGGATCCGGCTTATAGGTTGACCCTCACTTTTTTCTTAAACTATTTAAGAAATTCTCAAAATCTTGCCTGAAATTAATCTTTGATAAGTATTTTACATTCCCTAATGAGCAAAATCAGTTAAACCATTGATTTTACAAAAGACATACGTTTTAATGGGGTAACTTTAGTGGTTTAATGGTATTAAAAAAAGCGATGAATAAATTAAAAACAATTTTTATTTTAATCAGTGTTGTCACTATTACGATGAGCTTTTCTGTCATTGCAGAGTTATCACTTAAAAAATTAGAAAAAAATTATGCACTTCATAGCGGATTCATTAGTTATTTATTTGATGAAAATAATGGCAAACTATATCTAAAAATAGCGAAAGAAAATTTTCTAAAAAAAAATAAGACTCAAGAATTTTTATATCAAACTAGCTTGCCTCAAGGTTTAGGCTCTAATGACATCGGACTTGATCGTGGGCAGCTAGGGAATATTCACCTTGTTGAATTTGAAAGGGTCGGCAATAAATTATTGTTAATCGCCAAAAATACAAAATATCGAGCAATGTCGACAAATAAGAAAGAGAGTGAGTCAGTTAGTGAAGCTTTTGCTAATTCCATTTTATGGAGCTTTCCTGTCATTGAAACTAGTAAAAGTTGGATTTTGATAGATGCTTCAGAGTTTGTTTTACAAGATATTCATGGTGTTGTTAGAAAGTTAAACAAAAGAAAGCAGGGTAGTTATAAACTGGATAAATCGCGATCAGCAATTTATTTGCCAAGAACAAAAGCATTTCCAAATAATACAGAGTTAGAATCTAGAATTACTTTTAGCGGCGATAGTCCCGGTGAGTTTGTTGAACAGGCGAGTATAAATTCCAATGTCATATCTTTACGAATGCATCACAGTTTTATAAAACTTCCAAAAGAAGGATATAAGTCTAGAAAATTTCATCCGCAAAGTGGTTTTTGGTCTTTTGAGTTTCAAGATTACGCGCAACCGATAAATAAACCGATAACTCAACGTTTTATCCCAAGACATCGATTACAAAAAAAGAATCCGAATAAAGATGTGAGTGAAGCGATAGAACCTATTATTTATTATCTTGATCCTGGTGCACCAGAGCCAGTTAAAACTGCTTTACTAACGGGAGCAAAATGGTGGGATCAAGGATTTGAATCTATTGGTTACAAAGATGCTTTTCAAGTGAAAATTTTACCAGATGGTATAGATCCAATGGATGTTCGTTACAACGTAATTCAATGGGTACATCGAGCAACAAGAGGTTGGTCGTATGGTGCAGGAGTAACCGATCCTAGAACCAGTGAAATAATTAAAGGACATGTGACTTTAGGCTCGCTTCGCGTAAGGCAAGATTATTTAATTGCGCAAGGTATGTTGTCTCGTTTTGAAAAAGGAGAGGATGATAAAGAGCTGATGGATTTAGCTCTAGCTAGAATTAGACAATTAGCAGCACATGAAGTGGGACATACTTTGGGATTAGCGCATAATTTTGCAGCTAGTAGTTATAATCGAGCATCGGTAATGGATTACCCTCATCCAATGTTTGAATTGAAGAATGGGAAAGTATCGGTAGAAAATGCCTATGTAGAAAACCTAGGAGCGTGGGATAAATCAGTTATTGCTTATGGTTATCAAGATGATGGTAGTGATGAAGCTTTATCAAAAATAGTTAACGATAATCAATCAAAAGGCATGTTATTTATTTCTGATCCAGACTCGCGTCAGAAAAGTAATTTACATCCTAAAGCGAGCCTTTGGGATAATGGTGCTAATGCAACTAAAGAATTAAATCGAATGATCAAAGTGAGACGTCATTCTCTCAATCAGCTTGGTTTGAACTCCTTGCACTCAGGTAGACCTTTATCTGATTTACAAGAGATTTTAATCCCCGTATTTTATTCTCATAGGTATCAAGCGGAAGCGACAGCCAAATTAATTGGTGGTTTTAATTACCAGTATGATGTTAAGTCTACAAGTAAAGCTCGTAATCAAAAAATGGGGAGCCAAGTTGTTAAAGCAAAACAGCAAGTTAATGCCATTAATGCAATTATAAAAACGTTATCACCAGAATTTTTGATGATTAATAACCAGTTGAATCGTATGCTTTTACCTAAAGCTTACGGGTATAATCGTTCACGCGAAAGTTTGATAGGTAAAACGGGCGTTGGTTTTGACAGAGTTGAATTAGCATCCGCTTCAATTCAACATAGTTTGTCTTTAATTTTAGAGCCTACTAGGCTGGTTCGAATAAGACAGCAAAATATGAACAAAAATAACATCCCTTCAATTGTTGATATTGGTGAAATGCTCCACCAGCAAATATGGTCTCATCAATCTCCCAAAGGCATTTCAAAGTTGATCAAACAAAAAGTGATCGATCTTAGTTATTCAAATTTACTAAACCTTTTACATAGTGCAACCCTTGACTCTCAGGTTAAATCAGAAATTTTAACGATTTTAGAAAAAGAGAGACATTATTTGAACAAGAAATTGAAACGGATGGGAGTTAAGTCTACAGATTATGGATTTGTTAAATATCAACAGTTACGACTCAACAATTTATCGATAAAAGAGATGGATAAAGATAAGTTAATTAAATTACCGAAAATGCCACCAGGATCACCAATCTAGTTTTGATAGCAGTATTTTAGAGTTGAGAGTCGAATTCCATACTCACTTCATATTGGACAAGTCTAAATATGGTTATTTTATGAAAAATTTAATATAATAAAAAAGTTATGGTGTAAAGTCGATGTTAAGCATTAATATTTCATATTAAGTAAGTTCATTAAAAGGGGCTTTTAATAATTTGGTTATGCCAACCACGTATAAAGTTACTCACGATTCGTTTGAAGTTATAGTTAATCGAGAGCGAAATATAGCACATATTATTTTTTCCGGCGAAATTGGAATTGAAGAGGTTAAAAATGCTTACTTAGCATTAATTGATCATCCGACGTTTAAATATAATATGAATGTATGTAACGACTATAGTAACGCTATTTTGTTAGTTTCTATATTGGAACTGCAGGAGCATGCTGTATTTGTATCTCAATATTCCGAACAACGAGGTAGCACCTATAAATTAGCAATGGTATCAAATGAAACCATTAGTAGTGCATTTTTAAGTATGTATAAGGTTCGAATATCAAAATCGAAGGTTGACTCTGGTATCTTTGGAAGTACTAAAAGTGCTTTACGTTGGCTAAAAAATTAGAAAAAATCCTGTACTCACACAAATCAATGTATTATGGGCATATGCCCTTTCAATTCTCATCAGTAAATTTTAAGATTTAGCTAATACTTCAGAAAATATTACCCCAAAAAGTAAACCAATTAATGTCAAAAAAGATTAAAGATAAGCTACAAAAAAACAATACTCATTCAACGGATCCTCATTTTGAACGAGAATCACGTAAATATGAAAATCCAATTCCAAGTCGAGAGTTTATTCTTTCGTTACTAGAAAATGCTGGAGGTCCGCTTAAATTTACGGCCATTCAAAATGGGCTTAAACTACACGACGATGACTCTGTCATAGGTCTGCAAAGACGATTAGGTGCAATGGTGCGTGATGGTCAAATCCACTGTGATAGACGTAAAGCCTATGGCATCATCAATAAATTAGATTTGGAATCTGGTCGTATTATTGGTCACAAAGAAGGTTTCGGTTTTTTTGTGCCAGATAGTGGCGGTAAAGATTGGTTTATATCGGCAAAAGAAATGCGAAGAGTTTTCCCCGGCGAAAGAGTCTTAGTCCGAGAGAAAGGGTTAAGTCGTGATGGCAAAAAGGCTGGTGCGATTGTCGAAATCATTGAGGGAGAGTCCCCATTACAAATTGTTGGACGATATTTTATTGAAGGAGGTTTACGATTTGTTAGACCTGAAGATTCACGGATTTCACAAGATATTTTAATACCGCCAGATGATCCTTTAAAAGCTAAGAATGAACAAGTGGTAGTGATTCAATTAACCACAAGACCGACGTTTCGATCACAAGCGGTTGGTCGGGTGGTTGAGGTATTAGGTGACTATCTAGCTCCAGGGATGGAAATAGAAATTGCTATTGCACAATATGGCATTCGAAATACTTGGAATAATGAAATCCATGACCGACTAAAAAGATTACCAACAGAAGTCTCAATAGACGATTGGCAAGGTCGAAAAGATTTAAGAGATTTACCACTAATTACAATCGATGGAGAAGATGCTAGAGATTTTGATGATGCTGTTTATTGTAAGGCAAAAATACTTGGCGGATGGAAGCTCTATGTAGCTATTGCCGATGTCAGTCACTATGTTAAGCCTAGTGATCCATTAGATTTAGAAGCTATACAACGTGGGAATTCTGTTTATTTTCCTAATTCTGTTGTACCAATGTTACCTGAGCAAGTTTCAAATGGATTATGTTCTTTAAAACCTGCAGTCGATAGGTTGTGTATGGTTTGTGAAATGAATATTAAAAAGGATGGTTCGCCAGGGAGTAGTAAATTTTATCCAGCTGTAATGCATTCAAAAGCAAGAATGACCTATACAAAAGTTTGGAATATTTTGGATGGAGATAAAAATCTAAGAACAGAATATAGCGATTTAATTGAGCCAATTGAAGAGCTTCATAAGTTATACAAAGCAAGAATTATCAAGAAAAAGAAACGAGGTGCTATTGAATTTGAAACCACCGAAACTCAAATAATTTTTAATGAAAATAAAAAAATCGAAAAAATTCTTCCTGTGATTAGAAATGACGCTCATAAGTTAATTGAAGAATGTATGATTTTGGCTAACGTTGCATCCGCACAGTTTTTTATCAGTCACCAAGTTCCAGGTATCTATCGCGTACACAATGGGCCTAAAGAGAAAAAACTGGAGGTTTTACGTTCTTATTTATCCGAGTTGGGTTTGTCTATCCCTGGTGGGAGTGAACCAGAACCAAGTGTTTTCAGAAAATTTCTAGAAAGTATACAAGACAGACCAGACGCAGAAAATATTCAAATTATGCTGTTACGATCAATGAGTCAAGCGGTCTACTCCCCAGAAAATAAAGGGCATTTTGGTT
This sequence comes from uncultured Kangiella sp., assembly GCA_964601915.1. Lineage (GTDB taxonomy): Bacteria > Pseudomonadota > Gammaproteobacteria > Enterobacterales > Kangiellaceae. The sequence continues at coordinate 12,219 of CAZRPK010000079.1, forward strand.
TGGCGTTTGATGCTTACACACATTTTACTTCGCCAATTAGGCGCTATCCCGATCTAATTGTTCATAGAATTATTAAATCGATTGTAGCCGATGACAAAATCCAAAATAAAAAAGATAAAGCAATAATAAAAAAACTTTACACTAACGAATCCCTTGCTAAAATCGGACAAGAAAACTCTGTGACGGAACGTAATGCGGATGTAGCGACAAGAGATGTGATGGATTGGTTGAAATGTGAGTATATGCAGTCACACATTGGCAATAATTATAAAGGTGAAGTGAGCAGCATTACTAACTTTGGACTATTTGTCAGGTTAGATGAGGTTTTTGTTGAAGGGCTAATTCATATAACTGAACTGGGTGAGGATTATTTTCATTATGATCATGCTAAACAAAAAATGGTTGGTGAGAGAACCGGTAAAGTATTTTCTATTGGCGACAATGTTGAAATAAATGTCGCAAAAGTTGATATTGACCTGCGCCGTATTGATTTTTCGTTAAAAAACATTGGAAAAAATAAACCTAAAGTAAGGGCAAAAACGAGAAAGAACAAGCCTAAAAATAATTCAAAAGAAACGGGTTCTAAGAAAATAAAATTAGCAAAGAAATCTGTTACAAAGAAACTGGCATCAAAGAAAGAGACTAAAAAGAAAACAATCAAGAAAAAGACAGCACCAAGAAGGTCAAAGAAATAATATGAATCACATTGAAAAAATATATGGTATTCACGCCGTTGAAAGTCTTTTACACAGAACGCCCGAGAATGTCACCCAGCTATTTCTACTAAAAAATAGGAAAGACAAAACTTTAGATAAAATTGAATCCTTAGCAAAGAAAGCGGGGATTAAATGTCAAATATTAGATCGTAAGAAAATGGATGATTGGACACATGGAAATCATCAAGGTGTGATAGCCGAAGCAAAAATATTTGACGCTAATATGAATGAGCAACAACTGATTGATTTAGCAAAAGATAAAGATGATTTTTTTATATTAATTTTAGACGGTGTCACCGATCCTCATAATTTAGGTGCCTGTATCAGAACCGCCGATGCAGCAGGTGTGGATGCCGTAGTTGTTCCTAAAGATCGCTCTGCATCTCTAAATCCAACAGTTAGAAAGGTCGCTTGTGGTGCTGCGGAAACAGTCCCTTTAGTTAAAGTGACTAACTTGGCAAGATTTATTAAAGAGCTAAAAGATGAATATGTTTGGATCATTGGAACGGCAGGTGAAGCAGAGTCAGATGTTTACCAAACTAAATTCGATAAAAAAACCGCTATAATCATGGGGGCAGAAGGTCCAGGAATGAGGCGCTTAACACGAGAAAATTGCGATCAGTTGATTAAAATACCAATGGCAGGCGCAGTTTCTAGCTTGAACGTTTCTGTTGCTACGGGAGTTTGTTTGTTTGAGTATGTTAGGCAGATGGGTGAAAAAAACTAGTTCACTCAGTAATAAAGCTAGTGATTGTTTCTCCACTTAATCCCGCATTAATCATATAGCCACCAAAAATCACAGGGACTATCACATACACTAGTGTATGCAAAAATGTTCCCCCAAAATTACCTAGCTTACTTTTCATATATACCAAACGGATTTGTTTGCCAGAAGCGGTTAAAGAAAGATAAAGTGTGTAAATTGAAAAAAGGACAATCAAAGTGCCTAATCCAATGGTTGAGTACTGCATACAAAAGCCTAATAAAGATTTAATTTTAGGCAGGCAAGAATAGGTGATATACGAAAGTTTAGCTAGTAAAGGTTAAACGGTATAAGTTTAGATTATGTATAACGATACTCCATCAAGATTAGATAATTTGAGCGCACTGGAGTGTTATTTATAACCCGTTTGCCCTGTATCTTATAGGTTGCTTTATCTAATTTATAACTGATTGATTTAATTA
>CAZRPK010000080.1:0-13937 GCA_964601915.1 uncultured Kangiella sp.
TTCTGCACCTTTATTACCAGCTTTAGTCCCGGCTCTTTCAATTGCTTGCTCTATAGAATCAACCGTTAAAACACCAAAAGAAACTGGAATATCCGCATTTAATGAAACTTGGGAAAGCCCCTTCACACATTCACCAGCGACATAGTCAAAATGAGGTGTTCCTCCTCGAATAACTGCTCCAAGAGCGATAATGGAATTATAATTTTTCTGCTTGGCAATTCTTTGTGCCGCTATTGGCATTTCAAATGCACCAGGCACTCTTATGACTTCAATATTGTCATCTGCTACACCATGGCGCTTTAAAGTATCTATAGCGCCTTCTAGCAAGCTCTCTACAATATAAGAATTAAAACGTGCCACCAAAATTGCAAATTTACCTTTTGGAGTCGTTAACTTACCTTCAACAATCTTCATAATTTTTGCCTTTGCTTAATTTATATCAATTAATAAGTCACTTTAGAAAATTAAATACCTAAATTCTTTTGGCTAATCATTATCTTCTATATATTCTACTGCTTCTAAATTAAAACCAGAAAGTGAATGATATTTTTTGATTGGACTTAAAAGTCGCATCTTGTTAACACCTAAATCGACTAATATTTGAGAACCTATCCCGACCGTTCTAGTTGCTTTACTTTCATTTTGTTTTACCGAGGTTATATCCTCTGTAGAAGCCTGCTTACTTTTATCGCCTAATTGATTAGCACTCAGTTTTGCTATTCTATCAAGAATTGCATTGGGTGACGATTGATTACCGAGCAATAAAGCGACTCCGAAACCTTCTTGTGCAATTTTTTCTAGTGCTCGTCTTATTGTCCAACTTCCTTTATCTTTTTTCTCACGGGCTAAAAGGTCAGTTGCTACATCAGCAAGATGAACGCGGACTAAGGTTGGTGTCTCAGGTTTGATCTCTCCTTTAGTCAAGGCAATATGAACTTGCCCTTCTATATCATCTTTATAAGCGTGAAGTTTGAATTCACCAAACTCAGTTTGCCAATCAACTTCATACTCTTTTGTGACTGAATTTTCAGTATTCATTCGATGCTCAATTAAATCAGCAATAGTGCCTATTTTTAATTGATGTTCTTTAGCAAATTCTTCGAGATCCGAACGTCTAGCCATACTGCCATCTTCATTCAATATTTCAACAATTGTTCCACTAGCTTCTAACCCTGCTAAGCGAGCTAAGTCGCAACCAGCTTCGGTGTGACCTGCGCGAACTAATACGCCACCCTTTTTTGCCATAATTGGAAATATATGACCCGGTTGAACGATGTTACTCGGTTTTGCATCTGAAGCAACAGCGGCTTGAATTGTTCTCGCTCTATCCGCTGCTGAAATACCTGTAGTAACCCCAGTAGCAGCCTCGATTGACAGTGTGAAATTGGTTTCAAACGAAGCTTGATTATTATCAACCATTAAACGTAAGTTTAATTGCTCACATCGTTCTTGAGTCAATGTTAAACAAACTAATCCTCGACCAAATTTAACCATAAAATTAATATCATCCGGTCGAACCATACTTGATGCCATAATTAAATCGCCTTCATTTTCGCGATCTTCATCATCCATCAATATAACCATCTTTCCAACTGCTATATCTTCGATTAATTCTTTTGCGGTATTTAATTGCATCAATGACTCTTCTTTATTCTTGGATCTAAGTTTATTAACTCTAAATTTCTTAAACTGGTTGGCTATTTAATAAAACCTTTTTCTGCTAAAAATGTTTCTGTAATTTTAGATGATTTTTCTTGTTTTTGCCCAGTTAACAGGCGCTCTAAATAACGCGCTAACAGATCCACCTCTAAATTAACCAAACTTCCTACTTTGTAGCCTTCTGCAGTAGTCTCTTTTAATGTGTGAGGCACTAGATTGAGGCTAAATAGTGTATTTTCAACCTGGTTTACCGTCAAACTCACACCATCCATACAAATTGACCCTTTTTTTGCAATATAGTGGGCGATTTCAGTAGGTGCTTTTACTTTATAGACAACACTTCTCGCATCTTTTTCTATCGCGACAATCTCGCCAATTCCATCAACATGGCCGCTAACTAAATGGCCACCTAATCGAGTGGTTGGCGTTAGCGCTTTTTCTAAATTAACTTTTTTTCCAACCTTTAAATCACCTAAAGTAGTTAATCTCAATGATTCAGCAGATACATCTGCAATATAGTAGTTGTTTGAGTTTGAATTATCTGAAAATTCTATCACAGTTAAACATACCCCATTACAGGCAATACTATCTCCAAGTGCAACATCACTCATATCAAGTTGGCCAACATTAATCTTTATTTTGGCATCGCCTGATTGTTTTTGAATACTTTCAATACTTCCTGTTGCTTCAATTATGCCTGTAAACATTCTTTACTATTCTCTTAACAGTTACTTTTGACCAAATAGTTCAATCTTACATCTTCACCGAACTGCTTAATGTTTTTCAATTTAAAAACGGGGCATTGCTCCATTTTATCTACATTTATATTAACTAAACTCATGGCATCTTTACCCATCAATTTAGGAGCTATATAAACAATTATTTCATCAACAAGGTTTGCACTTATAAATGCACCTGCTAACTGATGCCCTGCTTCGATCAATAAATTATTAACTTGATTTTTAGCCGAGTATTCAATAATTTTTGATAACGCGTTGAAAGTTTTTTTAGAATTTATTGGTTCGCCATTTCTAACTTTAACTAATTGGTTGTCTTTTACCCACCAAACATCTTTCGCTTCTTTTTGTCGCAAAAAGTCCAACTCCATATTATTAAAGAATTTTGAACTTAGATTTGCACGTCCTTTTCTATCTAGTAGTATTTTTCTAGGCTGTATAAAATGACATTGGTCACCACTTAATTGAGTCCACCACTCTGAGCTTTCTGGGCGAACATTTAAGCTGGGATCATCTGCTAAAAACGTTCCGATCCCAGTTAAAATAGCATCTTGTTTGGCTCTTAATTTTTGTACATCCTCTCTAGCTAAACTTCCCGTGATCCATTGACTTGAACCATCTGCCAAAGCTGTTTTTCCATCCAAACTCATTGCGAGCTTTAATGTCACCCAAGGTTTCCCAGTTTCAAAACGAGAGACAAAACCTCGGTTTAAATTTCGAGACTCTTTTTCTAATAGGCCATGTTCAGTCTGAATCCCCGCTTTATTTAATAGCAAAAATCCACCACCATCAACTTTAGGATTAGGATCGCGCATAGCTGAAATAACTTTTACAATGCCTATGTCGATTATTGCTTTTATACAAGGCGGTGTTTTTCCTTGATGACAACAAGGCTCAAGTGTTACATAACAAGTTGCACCGTTAGCATTTAAGCCAGCTTGCTTTAAAGCATTAATTTCAGCGTGGGCTTGACCAAAAACCCGATGCCAACCTTCACCAATGATTTTATTATTTTTAACTAAAACACAACCAACCATAGGGTTAGGGCGAGCGGTAAATCGTCCTCGCTTAGCAAGTTTTATCGCCCTCGCCATAAAGACTTGATCTTGCTCTGAGAACGCCATTTAGTCTTTTGACTCTAAACGCTCAATTTCTTCGCGGAATTCATTGACGTCTTTAAACCGGCGATAAACTGAAGCAAATCTGACATAAGCAACTTGGTCTAGCTTTCTAAGCGCATCCATAACCAACTCCCCTATCGTTGAAGCATTAACTTCTCTTTCACCTAAAGCTCTAAGCTTTAATTGAATGTGGATAATCGCTTCTTCTACGGACTCAACTGAAACAGGTCTTTTTTCGACGGCTCTTAAAATGCCTGATTTCAATTTAGCATCATCAAAGGGTTGTCTTGTTCCATCACCCTTAATTACTTTTGGCATCATCAGTTCAGCGGTTTCAAATGTGGTAAAACGCTCTCCACATTCAACACATTCTCTTCTACGACGGACTTGACCACCTTCAGTGACCAACCGTGAGTCAATTACTTTAGTATCTTGATGAGAACAATAAGGACAATGCATATTATTTAACCAGTGTTATTTATTAACGGACTAATTATTTTATTTGTAAACAGGAAAACGAGCGGTTAAAGTCAGTACTTTTTGCTTCACATTTGAGATCACTTCAGAATTTTCAATATCATCCAAGATATCACAGATCCAACCTGACAGCTCAGTAACTTCGGCTTCTTTCATTCCGCGAGTAGTGATAGCAGGCGTTCCCATTCGAAGACCACTTGTCACAAAAGGTGAACGAGGCTCATTGGGTACTGTATTTTTGTTAACGGTAATAAAAGCTTCGCCTAAGGCTGCTTCAGCGGCCTTCCCTGTAATGTCTTTATCAATTAAATCAATTAAAAATAAATGATTATCCGTACCACCAGACACTATTTTATAACCTCGCTCTTGTAATACTGTAACCATTGCTCTTGAGTTGATAAGTACTTGCTTTTGGGTAGCTTTAAATTCATCACCCAACGCCTCTTTAAAAGCCACGGCCTTACCAGCGATAACATGCATCAAAGGACCGCCCTGACCGCCCGGAAAAACAGCGGAATTAAATTTCTTTTCAAGTTCAGGATTGGCTTTAGCTAATATAATTCCGCCACGAGGACCTGCCAAAGTTTTGTGAGTTGTGGATGTTACTACATCAGCATAAGGCACTGGATTTGGATAAAGGCCTGCAGCAATTAATCCAGCAACGTGCGCCATATCAACCATAAAGTAAGCGCCTACTTTATCGGCGATGTCACGAAACTTAGACCAATCAACAATTCTTGAATAAGCCGAAAAGCCTGCTAAAATCATTTTAGGTTTATGTTCCAATGCCAAAACTTCTACTTGTTCGTAATCAATATAACCTTGGGGATCCAAACCATATTGTATTGATTTATAAATTTTTCCTGAAAAGTTAACAGGTGAACCATGCGTTAAATGACCACCTTCATTTAAATTCATTCCTAAAACAGTATCACCTGGATTAAGCAATGCCATATAAGTAGCAGAATTTGCTTGTGAACCTGAATGAGGCTGTACATTGGCGTAATCAGCGCCAAAAAGTTCTTTGACTCGCTCAATCGCTAAAGTTTCAGCCGTATCGACATACTCACAACCACCGTAATAGCGTTTCCCTGGATACCCTTCTGCATATTTGTTGGTTAACACACTTCCTTGCGCTTCCATAACCGCTTTACTTGTGTAATTTTCAGATGCAATTAATTCAATATGCTCTTCTTGACGTTTCTTTTCAGCTTCTATCGACTGCCATAATTCTTGGTCAAATTCAGCGATTGATTGGTTGTTATGTAACATAATAAAAATATTCCTAGGAAAAGGTGTAAACCAGACTAAATTGGGGCGCTATTGTACCCAATAAACCTTCGATTGTCCTCTCTATCCAACACCTTACAATGGACTTCATAATCATTTGGTATTAGATAAGTCAACTCTAATCATTAAACCATAATTTGGAATTATAAATTCATATTTCCTAAAAGAGCATTGAGTAGATCGAACCTATTAGTATTTAAATAAAATACTATTTTGTATAGTCTCTTGACTTTATTCCAGAACTTGATTAAAGTATTAAATGTAAATACTCTAATGTATTTTCAATCTAAACTATTAATCAGGTAAGTTATGAAAAATCCTTTTAAATTTGATATTGAAGTTGCTGGAGATTTCTTTTGTGGAAGACGGCATGAAATTGATGAATTAGTGGATTATATTCATAATGAAACCAATATTATTATGTTTGCTAAACGTAGGATAGGTAAGTCCTCACTTCTTAAAGAGATCTTTGAGAACCATTTAGAACAAGTCATTTTACACACCCATATCGATATCTACTCTATTTCAAATGTTAGAGAATTATATGAACGTTTAGTCAATGGAATAGAGGAGAGCTTGATCGGTCACGAAACTAATTTAAATAAGCTTTCTCGCCTTGTTGATACGATTCAAAGCTATTTTTCTCATGCCAAGGTTAGCTTTATTGTCAGTGGAAAACCTCAAATAAAAATAGAAACTATCGAAAAAGACTATTATTCGGCAATAGAAAAGCTATTTTTGGGTTATTTTGCATTTTTAGAGGCACAAAACTTACAAGCTGTTATCGCTATTGATGAATTTCAAAAAATAGTCTCATTAAGCGATGCAGAAAAAATTGAAGCACTTTTAAGAACAATTGCTAACAAACGGAAAAATAGCTCTTTTGTTTTTACTGGTTCAAAAAGAAATATTCTGCTCGGTATGTTTAATGATTCAGCCAGAGCCTTTTTTAAATTGGGCACAGAATTTGAATTGCCACCAATTAACCGCAATGAGTTCTACCTATGGGTACGTGAGAGATTTAATAAAAAAACAATCCATTTGGATTTTTCTGCATTTGAGTCACTTTACAATCAAGCAGATGGTGAAACGCGATTTATTCAACAAATTTGTCATGAGGGCTTTAGAACCTTGAAAAATGGCTCCATATTAAGCACTAATGAAATTACCAATATTGTTAACCAGGTTATTAAAAAGAAAACATATAATGCTCAATTACTTAATCGTTATACTTCTGTTCAGCAAAATACACTAAAAATTATTGCTGTTAAAAATGGATATAATATTTATTCAAGCGAAACCTTAGTAGCTAATTCAATATCAAAAGCATCCGCACAATCGGCGGTTAAAGCATTAGCAAAAGATGGTATTATTTTTCAAGAGTTAGATGGCAAGCTATCTTTTGAAGATGTTGAATTTAAGTTATGGCTTACCTATGAAACCTATGTTCGATAAAATGACCTACAAGATAACGATAATCAACAAGAGCATGAAGATAAACAAGAGAAATTGTAAATGAATATTTGGGGTAAAGTGATTGGCGGAATCCTTGGTTTTGCGATCGGTAATATATTTGGATTATTTATTGGCATATGGATTGGTAATTCTTTTGATCGAGGGCTAAATCATAATTTTTCCAGTGTTTTCACAAACAGAGATCCCGCATTAATACAAAAAATATTTTTTAAAACGACTTTCTCCGTAATGGGTCATATTGCAAAGGCTGATGGCGTTGTAAGTCAAAAAGAAATAGAAGCCACAGAGCAAGTTATGGCTCAATTGGGGCTTGATGCAATAAAGAGAAAAGAAGCAATGCAAGCCTTTAGCCAGGGAAAGGAGCCTAACTTTAATCTTAATGCAAACCTAAGTGAGTTTATTACTAACGCAATAAGACAACCAAGTCTTATTCAGATGTTTTTAGAAATTCAAATTTTAGCAGCGACCGCGGATGGTTCCGTTAATGTCGCTGAAAGAGATATTTTATATCAAATTGGTCAAGTTTTTAGATTGCCTCCCACACAAATTGATCGTTTAGTTGAAATGGTGATAGCACAACAGTCTTTCCATCAAGGAGACTCATCCGCTAGAGCTCGTAATCAATCAGGGCCAACTTTAGATCAAGCTTATAAAGTAATCGGTATATCTATAAATGCTACCAAGCAAGAAGTAAAAAGAGCCTATCGAAAACTAATGTCTCAACATCACCCTGATAAATTGGTTGCTAAAGGCATGCCCGAAGAAATGCTCAAAATAGCGACAGAGAAATCTCAAGAAATCCAAGCGGCTTACGAGATGATTAAACGTCAGCAATAAGCTCTATGTAAGTAGAGTGCAAATAGCTAAAATACCGATAGTTCACACTTTTATACAATTTTGAAACTAATTTATATGCTATAGTTAACCTAAAGACGTCAATTACAAATATTAGTTTATGCCTACCTTTATACCTTCTTTTCAGAATACAAATATCCTTGTCGTTGGTGATTTAATGCTCGACAAGTATTGGTATGGCGGTTCATCTAGAATATCACCGGAAGCACCAGTGCAAGTGTTAAATATTGGTCAAATGGAAGAGCGGCCGGGCGGTGCTGGAAACGTCGCTTTAAATATCGTCAGTTTGGGTGGTAAAGCTACGGTTATTGGAATCACTGGTGACGACGATGAGGCTAAACACCTGAAAAGCAAGCTATGTGCCGCTAAAGTTAACTGTGATTTCAAACAAATTCCAGAGTTACAAACAATTACAAAACTCAGAGTTATTAGCCGCCAGCAACAATTAATTCGGCTTGATTTTGAACAAAATTTAGATGGTCATGGTATCGAGAGTATCCCAAGTAAACTAAAAGAGCATTTACCTAGCGCGGATGCCATTATATTTTCTGACTATGCAAAAGGGACATTAGATGAAATTCAAAACTTAATAAAAATTGCAAAAAAAAGTAAACTTCCAATCTTAGTCGATCCCAAAGGAAGCGACTTTACGAAGTATAAAGGAGCAACCATTGTTACGCCAAACTTGCTTGAATTCGAAGAAATTGTTGGGAAGTGTGAAACAGAAAAACAACTAATAGAAAGAGGACAAGCTTTATTAAAATCCCATGACTGGCAAGCTTTGTTAATTACTCGTGGTGAAAATGGAATGACATTATTACGCCCAGAACAACCTGAATTACACTTGCCGGCAGTTGCGAGAGAAGTTTTCGATGTAACAGGTGCAGGTGATACCGTGATCAGTACCTTAGCAGCCTCTTTGGCCGCTGGAAGTAGCATAGAAAATGCAGTCACTTATGCCAATGCAGCTGCTGCGGTTGTAGTTGGTAAGCTCGGTACAGCAACAGTAGGCTCTCATGAATTAAGGCGACGATTACGTACAATGGGCGATTCGAGCCCCGGCAGTATGACAAAAGAGCAGTTGATGCACATCGTTGAAGAATCAAAAGCCTTAGGTGAGAAAATTGTAATGACCAATGGCTGTTTTGATATCCTTCATGCTGGTCATGTCAATTATTTACAGCAAGCAAAAAAAATGGGTGATCGTTTAATCGTTGCCGTTAATAATGACGAGTCAGTTACATCATTAAAGGGTGAAGGTAGACCAGTTAATTCTTTAGAACGACGAATGTCAGTATTAGCGGCACTTGGTTCAGTGGACTGGGTTGTGCCTTTTTCCGAGAATACACCAAAATCGCTTATTTGCGACATATTACCCGATGTATTAGTAAAAGGTGGTGATTATGAAATTTCTGAAATTGCTGAAATTGCTGGCGCCGATTGTGTACTAGAAGATGGTGGACAAGTTGAGGTTATGGAGTTTATAGACGGAGTATCCACCAGTAAAATTATCGAATCAATCCATTCCTCTAAAACAGCTTTTTAACACTTTAATTCAAAACAACTTACATAAAGGTTTTTTAAGATTAAATATTTTATTAAAGTTATTTGGTATTGCTTAATCAACCTAATCTTTTTGTTGCTACTAAATACATCATCTAAGTTATCTGCAAAAGAAAAAGAAACTCTTTTACCGCTTAACGAATTGCAAGCGTTTAGTGAAGTTTTTCGGCATATAAAAACCAGCTATCATAAAGACATTTCTGATGAAGAGCTTATTAATGCGGCAATCTCTGGCATGTTAAATAAGTTAGGAGAACATGCTCGTTACTATTCTCAACAGGAGTTTTCTAATTTTAATATTTCTAGTGATGGTACGCACATTGGTGTTCTTCTCCCAAGTGTCAACTCTCAAAATTTGCTCGATGACGTTGGCTATATTTCTATCAAACAATTCACGAAAAGAACGCCAGATGAAGTCCTTTTTCATATAAACAAACTAACCCAAGAGCATCAAGTCACACAATTAATCATTGATTTGAGAAATAACCTTGGTGGCGTTCTTGACGCTAGTGTAAAGATTGCCAACCTCTTTTTGGAGCAAGGTTTAATTTATTCTTCAAAAGGAAAGTCTATCGAATCAAATAGAAAAGTAGTAGCTGGAAACGCTTCACTTTATAAAAACATTCACCTTTTATTATTACTCAACAGAAATTCAGCATCATCTAGTGAAATTTTGGCGGGTGCTTTACAAGACAATAAACGAGCGTTAATTTTAGGTGAAAATTCCTATGGCAAAGGAACCATTCAAACGATTTTCTCACTTAGAAATGGTGCCGGAATAAAAATTACTACATCAGAATATTTCACTCCAAATGGTAATAAAATTCAGGGAAAAGGAATTATTCCTGATATAAAATTCAACACTAACGATTTAATTAATGACTTGGGCATTCCTATTTTTGATGATTTGCAAATATATCAAGCATACCTACAATTAATCACTAAAATTAGCGTCTCGAAATAACAAATATAAATCACATGCCACTCCCTAGAATAACATTTTTAACTTTTTTATTGACTATTTCGTGGGGCTTAAATGCGTTCACAGAAAAGGTAGATTCGAACCCCTACCAAAAGCCAAAGATAGCCATTGTAATAGACGACCTTGGTGATAATTCAATCATTGCTAGAAAGATCATTGCTCTACCTGCAAAATTAACACTTGGTATTTTACCAAAAACACCACATTCAAATTTAATTGCAAAGCTAGCATATGAAAAAGGACATGAGATTATTCTACACCTTCCAATGGAGGCGTATACGCGCCCAGATTTACTTGGCCCTGGTGCTCTTTATTCAAATATGGATTATAGCACCTTTCAAAAAGTACTTAGAGATGACATTTCATCTATTCCATACATCTCTGGATTTAATAATCACATGGGGAGTTTACTAACAGAAGACTCAGAAAAGATGGAGTGGGTAATGGAAGAAATAACCAATCATTCACTTTATTTCTTAGATTCAAAAACTTCTGAGCAATCAATTGCAGAAAATATAGCGATTAAAAAAGGTATACCATCTATTAGCCGAGATGTTTTTTTAGATCACAGCACCAGTACAAATGACATGATGCTACAACTAAAACACTTGAAATTTATTGCAAAACGCAATGGACAAGCAGTATTGATTTGCCACCCCTATCCTGAGACTTTAATTTTTTTAAAAAACACCTTAAAAACTTTAAGCTATGAATATAAACTAGTAACTCTAAGTCAATTGTTAAATACTCGTCACAACTAAATTTAGTCGTGACACATTAGTCGACGTTTACTAATTATTTGAACCTGCTTTTTGAATAATCACAGTTTGCCCCTTATCATCAATAATAACCTTTCCAGCCGATTTGAGCTTTACTTCTGCATTACCAACCTCTACTGCAATAATAAAAGGCTTTGTTAACGTTACACCATCCTCAACCACGCTAGCAGTAAACCTAATATAATGAGTCCCATTTCCTAATGCTTCAAACTTTAAAAGTGGCATCAACTCTTTTTCTCCAGATTTTGTTTGTTTTACTTTCCAAGTTTGTTTAGCATTAAGTCCTATTAATTTTTTAAATGAATTTGTCTTAACTGTTATTGAGGAGTCAATTTTTGACTGAAAGCTGATCGCAACATCGAAATCATCTCCCGCAACTAAATTATTTTTTGAGATTGTATAGCTCATACTTATAGGAACACTCGGTTTCCCAGTTATTCTAATTGGATTATCTTTACCTGCACTCTTTGATGAACTATTACTATCTTTCTCCATTGAGCATGCAGATATAATTGCAAGTAAAAACCCAAAGTATATCGTTCTATTTAATTTGTTCATAATAATTTCCTAATTTGCTGTTAACGTAACATCAATGCACGTATCTCTGTTCACACTCGCATTATCTTGATCTGTATTACTGTATTCAAAAATATCCATTACATACTTACCAGCATTAATTGTTTGTACCGTAGATTCATTTCCATCAGCAGTACTATTAAATGTTTGTACACCTTGTAAATAAACATACAGCTCAGGATCATCTCCAGCAGTTTGTCCATCAGCTGTAATAGTATATGAACCAGTATTTGCGATATCTAATATTAAATATTTTCTATTACCTAATTTATTGTACTCACCATTTGTTCCGTAGCTACAGACTTCGACACTACCACCAACTGGTAAAATTTGGTAAACCGGTAAATTGCGAGGATCGCCTCCATCATTTGTTTCCCCAGTTCCAAAATCATCTGTGACAGAAATATCCTGAGACGTTAACAGTGCATCAATAGCTGAAGAATTAGCAGAAGACTCTAATTTTAATTGATTCGCAAATGAATAAATAGAAGTGAAGGCGTCTAAATTTTTCTCACCTGCTATCATAACATTATAGAGTGGCGCAAAACCTAAACTCAAACTATCTGAACCATCATCATTTGAATCATAAAAATCATAAATTAATGACTGTACTGAAGATTCAGAAAACCAACCTTTATTAGTTCCACTCGGGTTAGATTCTACATTAATACTAAAACCTTGTGATTGAGTGCTGCCAAATGAGTCACGATAAAAAGAATCATCAGTTATGATCCCTGATAAAGCATTCCCCCACCCCTCACCTAGAGCTACTCGCATATCCAGTTTATTTCCACCTCCATGAGAACCACCAATTGAGTCTGAACGAGATAATCGACCTTCAAAATAGTGACCCCACTCATGGATAATAACGTGACCATCATATTCATCTGTATCACCATCTTCATCACCTAAAATAAATATTTCTGTTCCATTAAAGTGAGACGTAGTAATTTGCCCAGTAGAGGTATTACCACCAACTGCAACATTATTAACACTCCAATTTAATTTCAAGCTTGCCATCGCAACCGTAGGATCTACAGTCACGACTTTCTCTTTAGCTTCATAAACCGAATCTAAAATAGCAAAAGGTGCCGCCACTCTATCACTTGTGTAACTAGTACTACCCCAACCGGAAGTTGCATTTAAGTTTAGTGTAACTGAGCTAGAAGCAACCGCCTGCACATTAGAATCCATCGCATAAAGAGCTTTAGTATTAGTATTATCAACAACGGTAAAATCCCAAGTTGGTATGACATCATCTTTTTTCAATTCTGCTTTTACACGGATTACATAACTAGTATTAAGCGAAACAATAAAACTATAATCACCATTTTGGTCACTCGTGATCGTATCCAAAATACTAGCTCCTCCAGCATCTAGTAATTCTACAGTGGCTCCTCTAATATTTGATTGTTGGATATTGTTATAATCCAAACCATTCGATGCGTTATGTGAAATATGATCGTAGGTTAATTTGCCTGAGAGGGTGACTGAAGTTGGCGTATCCACGATTGTGACGACAACTTGATCGCTAGAAGTGGCTCCCAAAGCATCCGTCACCGTCAGACCAAATGTCAAAGAAATTGTTTGGTTAGGGTTAAATTGAGGTGCCGTGAAGAATGCTACTGAAGTGTTGGCATTAGTCAAACTAACCGCCAACCCAGCAGTTTGCTCCCACAAATAAGTAACAACCGCAACATCATCAGTACTTGCACTTGCGTCTAATGAAACGCTACTTAATTCAGCAGCGTCAAAATCCGCAGGAGCAACCGCTACGGGAGGTTGATCTGGTATTATTGTTACCATCACACTCGCCGAGTGACTTGCTCCATCATTATCTGTCACAGTTAATTCGAACGTTAATAATGTATCATTATCAACATCTACTGCCGTAAATATCGCAATCGATGTATCAGCATTAGCAAGAGATACTGTAGGTGTCCCATTAGTTTGAATCCAAGCATAAGAGATTATAGTTCCATCCATATCTGAACTAGCACTTCCATTTAACGAAACTTGCGTCGTTTCAACCACACTAAAATCTGTCGGAACAGAGGCCATAGGAGCTCTGTTAGCAGCTGGTTCTGGACTAGAAGATCCACCACCGCAAGCTGACAAAACAATTAAAGATAAAGTAATAAAATAAGTTAGTAAGTTTTTCATAACACACCCTATGTTTAAGGTTGATTTTACAGCAGATTTGATCTAATTCAGAGAATATAGGCAACTATACAGCAATTCTCGGTGAAAATAATATTTCTGGAATGTTTTCGCACTATTTTTTATATGTAATTCTTATTAATCAATATGTTACGAGTATTTTTATTAAGAAGTGCTGGTAAAAATAGATGCAACGGTGTAACACTACCAGCTTAAACTCTATTTATCTCAAAAAGTGAAGCAGCTTAAAAATGCTAACTAA
>CAZRPK010000081.1:0-7077 GCA_964601915.1 uncultured Kangiella sp.
TTAGTTCTATCAGGCGATGAACTCACTCGTCCGTATGAATCTGATGGACTGACAGTATTTAAGCAAAAACCTTTAGCAGTAGTTTTACCTAGCACAATCGATCACATTAAGAAAACTATCGCAATTTGTAAAAGATTCAAAACACCTATTGTAAGTCGCGGTGCAGGGACAGGTTTGTCTGGTGGTGCGACACCAATAAAAGACAGTGTGGTCCTAGGGTTATCTAAACTAACTAAAATCAAAGCCATCAATGCCAAAGAGCAATATGCTGTATTAGAACCAGGCGTAAGAAATGCATCTATAAGCGAAGCCGTTGCCAAATATGGACTTTACTATGCACCCGATCCATCCTCACAAATTGCTTGTACGATTGGAGGAAACGTCGCAGAAAATTCCGGCGGTGTTCACTGTTTAAAGTATGGGCTAACAGTTCACAATATTATTGCGATTAAAATGTTAACCATAGATGGTGACGAATTAATACTTCATCGGGGTGATGATGGAGTTGGTTTACTGGCACTAATGAATGGCTCGGAAGGGTTACTTGGTATAATTATAGAGATCACCGTAAAACTTTTACCAAAACCGGAACTTGCCCAAGTAATTTTAGCCGGGTTTAATAATGTAAAAGACTGTGCTAATTCAGTCGCTGATATAATCACTGCTGGCATAATCCCCGCGGGTTTAGAGATGATGGATGCCTTTGCTATAGAGTCTGCTGAAGACTTTGCACATGCAGGTTACCCTAGAGATGCCAAAGCACTTCTATTATGTGAAATAGATGGTAGTAAACATTCAGTTCAAGATGAATTAGCGAAAGTACAATCCATCCTTTCAAAAGCAAGCAGCATAAAAATATCTCAAAATGAACAACAACGATTATTATTTTGGAAAGGACGCAAATCTGCTTTTCCAGCGGCGGGAAGATTATCTCCAGATTATTATTGTATGGATGGCACAATTCCTAAACGCAATTTGGCTAAAGTATTAGAAAAAATAACAGAATTATCGATTCATTACGATCTGCGAGTTGCAAATGTTTTCCACGCTGGTGATGGAAATCTACACCCACTTATTTTGTACGATGCTAATAAAAAAGGCGAGTTAGAAAAGACTGAAGAATTTGGCAATGAAATATTAAAACTTTGCGTAGATGTTGGTGGAACAATTACTGGTGAACATGGTGTTGGGATAGAAAAATTGGATGCTATGTGCTACCAATTCCCTAAAGAAGAATTGGAAATACTGCATCAAATAAAAGCTATTTTTGATCCGGAATCATTACTAAACCCTGGTAAAGCCGTTCCAACCCTGCATCGTTGTGCAGAGCTTGGCGGTATGCATATTCATAAAGGTCAATTACCGCATCCTGAATTAGAGCGTTTCTGATGTTAAGTTTAAACGGATTAAGTTTAGAAGATATTCAGGAAAAAATTATTAAAGCTAAACAGTTAAAAATTGTCGGTGGGATCAATTCATCTACTCAAGAAGATGAAGACAATCAACTCAAGATGTCCCAATATTCGGGAGTGGTTGAATACCATCCCGAAGAATTAGTGATCACTGTAAAAGCCGGAACAACTATCAAACAGTTAAATGACGTTTTAGCTAAAAAAAATCAGGTAACCTCTTTTTCTACAGATAATAATATTTCAACGATTGGTGGTGCTTACGCAACTGGCTCTCCTGATTTAAGAGATGCTGTTTTGGGAATAAAGATAATTGACGGCCAAGGTAGATTGCTAACCTTTGGTGGACAAGTTATGAAGAATGTCGCGGGATACGATGTGGCTCGTTTATTAGTTGGATCCAAGGGGCAGCTAGCGGTTATTTGTGAAATCAGTTTTAAGATCATCCCAAAAAATTATGCCTATATTGTAACTGACAAAATAATGACTAAAAATAAACTTGAAAATAAATCGGCAGTGATAGATAGAATTAATTCGGGACTAAAAAATATTTTCGACCCTAATAGGGTTTTTATTTAATGCAAACAAAACTACCTGATAATTTAATGGCTAGTAGCAAGGCTCAAAAAGCAGAAGAAATCCTAAAATCATGTGTGCATTGTGGTTTTTGTTTAGCAACTTGTCCTACATACCAATTAACCGGTAACGAATTAGATTCTCCACGTGGTCGTATAATTTTAATTAAGTCAGCGCTAGAAGGTAATGACTTTAATCAATCGAGTATTCAACACTTAGATCAATGTTTAACTTGTCGAGCTTGCGAAACCACTTGCCCTTCAAGTGTCAGTTATGGTGAGCTAGTTGATATTGGTAGAGAATTTATTGAACCAAAACGTGTTTGGTGGCAAAAAATATTTCGCACATTAATACGATTTACTTTAACTTCACCAAAGCTGTTCAATATATTTGGGCGGATTTTTAGACATTCTGCAATTCAATCACTAGCAATAAAACCAGAAAAAATTGAAAGTAAAGTTTTACTTTTAGCTGGTTGTGTACAGCCTAGTCTTGCGCCAAATATAAATCATGTGACTAAAAATGTACTCGCTAAACTGAATATAGAAGTTATAGAAACTAAACAAAATGAATGCTGTGGCGCACTAGATCAACATTTATCTGCACAAGAAACTGCGCTAATAAGAATTAAAGCGAATATCGATCATTGGAATAATTTATTGCAAGACGATTTAGATGCAATAATTTCTACTGCCAGTGGTTGTGGTGTTATGGTAAAAGATTATTCTTCCTTATTTGAACCGGAAGATCCCTATTTTGATAAATCCAAATTAGTGTCGGAAAAGACGAAAGATATAGCAGAATATTTGTCGAAAAAAGATCTCTCACAGCTTAAATCGACAAATGCTGATATATCTTATCACGCACCTTGCACCTTACAACATGGTCAAAAGCTACCCGGATTAGTTGAAGGAATATTGGAAAAACTAGGCTATAAAATTGCTGAGGTTGCCGACTCTCATTTGTGTTGTGGTTCAGCTGGAACCTATTCAATTTTTCAACCTAAATTATCGAATCAATTAAGAAAGAATAAAATTGTACATCTATCAAAATCAACGCCAAACGTAATAGTTACCGCTAACATTGGATGTTTAATGCATCTTTCTAACGGTACTAAAACACCAGTCAAACATTGGATAGAACTTTTAGATAATTAAATACGCTCATCAATCTTGCTAATGTTTCAACAAAGAAATATAAACCTTCCTCTTGACACTTCACAGCTAAAACCGTCAAATACAATTAATATTTTTAACTGATGCCTTAATTCGTTACCCCACAAGGCATCTGGCTCACAGAAAACGGCTCCAATGGAGGCATTTTTGTTACCAATGATATGCTTGCCGAAAATACAAGTAGGAGCAAATGTACAGATTCAAGCCGATAAAGATAAAGATAAAGAATGTGAACCAATTATTTAAGCAGGGTTCTTATCTGCCAATAAAGTATTCTTCAATTTAAATCCAACGATATTACCAACCATCGCCGCAGCAAACCAAAGCCAACCAGCCAAACTACCCGATGCAATACCGCTAAAATAGGCACCAATATTACAACCTGAAGCCAAACGCGCCCCATATCCTAATAGCAAACCACCAAGAATTAATCTAAAAATAAGAATACCCGACGCCCTATAACTAACTGAAATCTTATTGCTTAATTTTGCCGCCCACCATACTCCTAACACTAATCCCACATTCATCACTGAAGTACTGTGTTTTAACACAGGTTCACTGAGCGCTTTTGCCCATGATGCATTTTGCCAATAGTCATATCCTGAAAGATCACCACCAAAAAAGTCAAAAATTTTGGCTCCCCAAAGTGCAAATCCGGAGGTAACGCCCCATGGCTTTCCTTTCACTAACAAAGTAGCTAAATTAAGTACGGCTAATAGAATTGCAGCCAATAAAAGCGGCCAATGATTTTTAAGAAATCCTGGAATCTTATTCTGGACGCTATTATTAACGGGATTAATATTGCCATGCGCTTTCTTTTCGATCGATAGGAATAACATCCATAGAATCCCAGCAATGCTTAAATTAACTACAATCGCGGTCACTAATCCCCAATCATGCAGCATTGAGAATTTACCGAGTGTAGGCAAAGCATTCCACCATGGAACATGGAAAGTTCCTATTAGGGAACCCGCAACAAAACCTACTAAAGTTATTCCCATCCTCAAACTACCTGTACCAAGGTAAGTTAAGGTTCCCGATGCACAACCATTACCAAACTGCATACCCACGCCAAAAATAAAGGCACCTGCTACCAGTGCGGTGCTTACAGGTGTTAATTTTCCAGAAAGCGTTTGCCCATTAAAATCGCCCTGTGCGAACATTGGTAACATGATCAGGCTAGCGACGATAAGAGTTAGCATTTGAGCACGCAATTGCTGAGTTCGTTGACTTTTTATAATGTGCGTAAAACCAGCAGTAAAGCCGTAGTTTGCTTGAAATAGGACCAACCCAAGCGCACTTCCAATAATAAATAAATAGCCCTGTTTAGTTCCTACATAGCTAAATATGGTCCAAATACTCAAACTGAACAGTAAAGTAAAAAGCATATTACTTGGTTTACTTTTAATCGCATTAAAAAGATTAACGACGGGATTCATAGCTTACTTCCGATAAAAATCTATTCGATTACAATAAAACAAAACGAAATTGATTGTCAATCCGATTTAGACATAAAAAGTTACAATTACCATTCAATATCTTCTGATATCACTAAATATTGAGCCATATACCTTTTTATTGATTAGTTTAACAACTAACAAATTATCCTGTTATTGTAAATTACACTTTACTTAATGCTTTATATTATATATATTATGTAAAGTATACTTTACATAAATTAATAAAAAGAGCAATAGTATGAATAGCACACACGCAAAACAACAAGGCTGTAATCGCTTAAATCAATTAAACAATAAAAATTTAGCTAAGTGGACACTCGCTTGGCTTGTAACCATGGCTGTGGCAACTTTCGGCCCAATTTATTTATGGGAAGGAAATCGAATTTACTCGTTTATTTTCATTTTAATAAACCTTGCTGTTGGCGTAGGAATGATTTTTGCTCATAAACGCATTTTACAAGGGCTAGATGAATTACAAAGGAAGATTCAAATGGATGCGATGGCAATTACATTAGGAGTAACTTTAGTAGCTGGTCTTGCCTTCTCAATGCTCGACATAGCTAACGTCATATCTTTTGATGCAGAAATATCCTATCTCGTATTTTTAATGAGTATTACTTATGGTATAAGCATTGTTATAGGCAAAAAGCGCTACTCATGAAAAATAGATTAAAAGTATTACGTGCGGAAAGAGACTGGACGCAAGCGGACTTGGCAATGCAATTAAATGTATCTCGGCAGACAATTAATGCAATAGAAAAAGGAAAATTTGATCCTAGTTTACCGCTCGCTTTCAAAGCAGCAAGGCTCTTTAAGTTAACTATTGAAGAGATATTTAATGATGAGTAGCATATGATTTAGAGTCGCTTTAACCCGTAAACTAATACACTACAAACAATTCTGTTACATCTTTAATAGTGAAATAATAATTCTATCGTCTATAATCACTTTGTTTAGATCCCTAATTCCAAGTATTGATTAGATGGTAAATATGCCCAAGAAAAATAAAATAAATATAATTAAGCCAGAGTATGGAATAGAAATAGCAAGTAATAAACTCACAAGCTTAACCAATAACTCGGGCAGTATCAAAAATGTTGTAGTAGAAGAAATCCGAAGTGAAATTTTTACTAATTTTACTTATCAAATATCAAAAATTTTTTCAATTAAAAGTGGACTAACAAGTGAATTTTCGCAAATCGAAGTCTTTGGTGAATTGCCAAATAAACAGAGTTTTCGATTTATTAAACCTAGCCTAACTGCTAACTATAAAATTAACAAAAAACATCAATTAACTTTTGTTGCTGAACGAAAAGTCGGACAACTTAACTTTCGCGACTTTGCAGATAGCAGTGATGCTACCGAAAATTAACTGTTTACTCTTATGCCGTAAAAAATATTTTCGCCAACTTAAAAATATTAAATATATCCATCAAGGAAGTACATATTAATTAATGAACACATTATTTGAAAACGACATTCACTGCCCATATTGTGGAGAACTCATTTCAGTATTAATTGATTGCTCAGTGGAGCAACAAGAATATATTGAAGACTGCCAAGTCTGTTGTAGGCCGATTACGTTTAAGGTTGAGTCAACATATGATGGTGATCCATTGGTAACCTTATTAAATGAAAACGAAGTTTAATTTAATCACATGAAAATTGTACTAATCCACGGCATATTCAGTACCGGTCATCTCATGTTTTGGATGAAACGAAAGCTAGAACAATGTGGCTTTGAATGTTTTTCACCAACCCTTTGGCCATCTGATGGTCGAAAAGGAATTGAATTCGCTAGTGCTAATTTGAAAAAACAGATTAATGAGTGGTTTGGTGAGACCGAAAAAATTTCTCTTATTGGATTTAGTATGGGCGGGGTTGTTGCAAGGTATTACCTACAAGAGTTAGGTGGAGTAAGTCGAGTTGAAAATTTCTTTTCCATTTCCTCTCCCCACAAAGGTAGTTATTGGGCATATTTTCCTTATCCAACAAAAGGTATAAAGCAACTACGTCCCAACAGTCATTTTTTGAAACAATTGGAAAAAGGCGAAGGTAACTTAAAGAATGTTAAACTATTTTCTTATTGGACACCTTTAGATCTTTCTATCATTCCTAGCTCTAGTTCATACTGGAAAGTAGCTGAAAATAAAAAGTTTTTTTCTTTGTCCCATATATCGATAATTTTTAATCGAAAAGTTATAAGCGAAATAATATTAAAATTAAAAGAAAGCTGTAAGACGGCTAAAAGCACGGAGCCAAATGAATAATTGGAAAGATAATATTACAAGCCTTTTAACTTCCTTCAAATTTATTTAATAGCTTATAAAATATTTCTTCCGACATATAGCCTTATTTTTAATCGATGCTATTTCTGAAGTTAATTTCGAAAAAATGAACCTTTTGTACCTACCATCCGTCTTTTTATTAAACCAGTAAGAGGCAAAACAATGAACC
>CAZRPK010000081.1:7177-13780 GCA_964601915.1 uncultured Kangiella sp.
GGGGGGATAATATATTTTTATATCTATGCAGTTATTGAATTAACGATAACTGCATATTTTTTTAACTTTATTTCTCAGCTTTGCTCGTTTTAAATTTCGCGTCAGTTAAATCTTTTAATATCCAACTCAACCATTTAATTAAAGAAAAACTCAACCAAGTCGCCCATATAAGCATCAATACTTTATAGATCCATAATGGCAAAGTATAAAAAACAATATCCCCTAAACTATCTTTACCTTGATCTAAAAACCAAATCAGCGAATGACCATAAGAGCCATTACCGGCCACTCCCATATCTGGCGACTGCAAGAGTCCAAAAGGTACTGCGCCCACAAGCGCTAAAACGGCAAATACTGTAGAAACCACTGTTAACCAATTACCTAGAATTACATATTTAATAATAGAATCTTTATTTTCTCTTTTCCACTGGCTTGCCAGCAACCAAATTGCCACTAGTGCTAACGCTGGCCATGAGAAAGTACTCATGCCTAAACCTAAAATTAACCACTGCCAGTAATTTAAAGGAGAAAAACTCAAACGACTTAATCCAATCGCTAATAATAAAAAGAAAATTAATTCACCCCAATAAAGAATTGCGGGACCGTAACCATCTCCACTCGCGGATAGTAACCAACGATTATCGGGTAAATTGACTTGGCTAGTTAGATTACTAAAATCTCGACCTATCTTGATTGATTTAATCACTTGTTTAAAATCAACGGGGATTGGCGCTTCTATTAACAACTCAATTTGATGTTTACCTGGTTTAAGACCCACCGTGATTTTTCCATCCACTTTGGTTAAATTAATCTTCGATTGGTCTTGTTTAACACTTTTGATTTGGTGCTCACCGATATCAATAATCAAAGGTTCTGCTCTAGTCGCTTGATAATCTATCTGAACGTTAGTAGCCGTTTTACGTTTGCTAATCGCATGGGATTGAGAAATTTTAGTGATCGCCACAGACTCACCTAAAACCGCAGGAGGTTTAGATAATTTAAATGTCAGTTTTTCGCCCGCTCTTGGATAATATTGATAAATCCAATAGTCATCAGACGAATAAGTATTGGGGGAAACTGCTGGGATACCACTAATTTCAATATTCCAATTAGGGTAAACTAAAATCTCCCACAATTCAGAAATTGATGGATCATCTAATGCTGTTAATTCAAAATTTTCTGAACCAATATCATCCTTTGATTCACTTTTAATAATAGAATCCCAACGTGTGGAATAAGTATTATTCGGCAGAACCAAATGCATTAAACCATTTTTTATTTTATCGGTATTCTGCAAAGGGTGCTCAAAAGACAATAGTGGGATCTTAGTAGTAATAGTTCCCTTTTGAGGGGCTTGCCTTGTCACTTCAGTTGTTAAGCGCCATTGACTACCAAAATGGAATTTCCTAGTCAATAAAAATAAATCTGCAATTGATTGCTCGTAGGGCTGGTTTTTTCGTAACCCAGAGTTTGAAACCTTATTACTATCGGCTCTAACTATAGGCTCAATTCGTGTTAATTGAATTGAGTTCCCTGATATTTTTTGATTATTAATACCCGATAATTCCCACCCTTTTATTTTATGTGTTAATCGCAGTGGTTTTTCTGGAAAACGGATCACTAGGTCAGATTTCACTTTTAAACGAGCCATTATTTTCACATTAGACAATCCTGATTTTAACGATAGCCATTGCCCGGATTTATTCCTCCACAATGCTTTGCTCGGTTTACCATTTACAGAGATAGCTTCAATGTTCCAATCATTTGACTCAGGTAATAATGAAGCGAGGTCGGCCCCACTTTGATAGGACAATTCTAGAATAACGGCTTGGTCGTTAATTATCATTTCCGCATTAGCAACTGAGACACAGTTAGGTGCACATAAAGGTTTTGGGTAAAGTCGATTATGTAATTCAGTCAACAATGCTTCACTCGGATATTCTTTAGCTGAAAGTTTCTCGCTAAAAGAAAAGGACGAAACGCCTAGAAAGATTGCCAGTCCAATACTTGCGGTATTTGTTAAGGTTTTATTCTTAAAGTCGCCTTTAGAGCTACCAAGAACTTTTTTCATTCCGCTTTTTATATTGAATCCTTTATTCAAAATAGTGAGTAACCATAACAGTGAAAATATAATCAGCATCACTCTTAATAAACGAACCCAGTTAGTAGTTAAAATATGTAAGTTAACTTGCTCACCGCCTTCTACAGATCCATTCCATCCATAGCTGGCTTGTTTCCAACGCCAATTAGGCTTACCTTTGCCTGCTTGGATAATAGCGCCTTGCTCGTAACTGTTGTCCAAATCGGCACGTTGAATTCTCGATCCCGTTACTACAATACTTTTGGGCTTAGAAACTCTACTCTCTGATTTTGCCATCATTAATTTTGGATGCTTATTTTCGTAAAGCTGAACCTCTTCATCATATAAATCATTAGAATTTTCTGAGCGAAAACGATCATATTCATTCGCAGAAATAGAACGAGACATTTCAAGCTGAGGATGTAATGTAAAACGAATTTGCTGAGCAATAAAAGGCAATAAATTTAACAACAATAATCCAACAGAAACCCATCGATAAATATTGAATGCTTTTAACCAACTCGGTTTTGTTATTTTATTAACAATACTAATCGACGCAATTAAGTTCAACCACAAAAAAGTAGGCATATGCGATTCATGATAACCTAAAGTTAAAGTCGTCAAAGCAAATAAACTGGCTAGTAAACCAAAAAATTTAAATACCATTGCGGTAATAATCAATACAAAAAACAAGTCGATCAAATTCCACTTACCTAACCAATCACCATAAGATGAATCTGCACCACTTATAGCGATCAATTTTCTTCCCGGCGGTATACTTAAATTAACCTTAGTCGTTGCAAAATTAATATCCCAACCCGATGCATGATTCATTTTATTGGATGGAACTTCGCCACCAGCAAATACATCAATATTAGGTGTGCGTACTTCAACGCCAGTTATTTGCTGATCTTGATTATTATTTGAGTATGTGATCAGTCTTTCCTTATTATGATTTTTCAATTGAGTTAGCTTGTATTCAGGTAATGTATTCAAGCGCCAATCCTTTGATTTACTTCCTTTGATTGTATCGAAGAAGTAGTAAGTTTCGTTATCAAAACTTAACCACATTTGCCTTTGCAGACTAAGCCGATCTGATGAGTGAGAAATCCCTCTATGACCTTCTTTTATGGTTAATGCCTCTTGGTGATTAACAACATAATGGGGAAGCGCGCTCCATTGGTTGACAAAACCTTGCTCTGAATCAATCGCTGATGCATTAATTATTTGTGTAGAACGAAGTCTTTCGTTATTTTGATAAACCCATATTTCTTGTTTTGGCCAAAACTGGCCTGTCTCATTAAAAGCAATCTCTTGTGGAAATCCATGAATTTTAAATTTTAACCTTACCTCATAACTTCCAGGTTTTAATTGAATTTTTAAATTACCTTGACTATCAACTTGGGTATTTAATTTAGAGACAATTGACATCAACTGATATTTTTCTAAATTTAATTTTGTTAATATTTCTTCTCGTGCTCTTCCGCCTATATCAAGCTCCAAAGCGATAGTCATCGTCATAGGGTGTCCATCATTTATTAGTCGATTGACCCAAACTTTTATAAAATCAACCTCTTCCTTCTCAATTTGTTTTACACTACCAAGCCAAAGCTGGTTATTTTTTCGCTTAATAAATTCAATTTTCTTCTGATTAATAAATAGATCCAGTAAAACAATTTCATTTGGTATTTGAATTGATTCGGGGCGCTTAACCCAAGGCGTTATACCTTTAATTTGATAGTCGCCTTTTTTTAAATGCAAATAGGGTTTGTTATTGATTTTAAGAACTACAGTGTCTTTATTATTCACCTTAACATTTTGTGGCCATTGGTTAATGTTTCCGGGAAGCGGGATTTTACTTTCATCTAACAGAGACCAGTTTTGCGAAAACATCAATTGTTTATCATTAACTTCTAGCCTTAAAGTAGATGGCCAAGCACATAAATAGTTTTCTTTTTTTGATGAGTCTTTCCTAGCTAGATAGGGGCAGTCACGAAATTCTTGCTTATATGCCACCCAATCTTTCCATTCTAATAGATCACTCGGTATATTTTCTGAACATACACTTAATGAGAAAAAAATGAGTGACAACGAAAATAGTATTATTTTGAACAAGGATGGCATAGCTAGTTCCTTTGATTAACTGTCATTTTTATAAAAGACTCTATTATATTTTATCGAAAAAAAATAGTTCTCTGTTATTAGGTATCATTTATTACAACGATTAGTATTGATAACAACGTTTAAACTTGTCAAATAGGGTTATTAATGGCAGACATCACTTCAACCAACGATCTGGAACTTCTAGCATAGGAAAATGCTCTGCATCTTGCAACTAATTCAATATACATTGAGCCATTACATAAAACAAACGACTCAATTTGTATTGCACGGTTGCCAATATTATCCCTCACCATCAATTCTGTTGCGATACTTGTCACTGCCTTCATAATTACTCATATTAAGGCGTTAAATTTTTACTTTTAAGAATAAGTCAGCTAATCTTTACCCAAATAATTATATTAATCTATCAATTTATGCATAAAAACCTCTATCTTCTAACTTTTCTCAAAATACTTGCTCTAATAAATTTCATCTTTTTAAACAATTTTTCCGTAGCGAGTGATAAAACTGAAGAGGTAGGAGATGATATTCAACACTTAATTTTGGCAGCAAGTCTTGGTACCTCTATATTTTATGAAAAAGAAAACGAAGGGACCTACCAGTTTCTTAAAGCCGTTATTGCTTCACAAATTTTCGTGCATGAAGTGAAAAATTGGACAAAAAAAACGAGACCTAATGGAAAGTGTTGTCACTCATTTCCCTCAGGGCATGCGTCTATATCATTTACTAGCGCAGCCTTTATTCATAATCGTTATGGTTGGAAATATGCAATACCAGCCTATGTTGCTTCCAGCTATGTTAGTTATTCTAGAGTTTATGCAAATAAACATTTTGTTGAAGATGTAGTCGCTGGCGCAGCTATTGGTTTAATTAGCGGCTTTTATTTTACCGATGAATATAAAAATGTGGAGATATTGCCTGTCATTACAGACAAGCAAGTAGGGTTCTATTTCTCAATGACTTTTTGAGTAAAAAGGTCAATATCTGACATACAGAAGTGTCATTTTCCTCTTTTTATCATTCTAAAATATCTTCATAATTACTTTTCAAATAGGATCAACTCAAACAAATAGTTTGATTAAGAGAAAGGATACTCTCATGGACAAGTACACGCTTAACTTAAGTAAAAATATTAAAAATTCTTTAGGGATATCATTGGCTCTTTTACCTATTTATTTATCCGCATCAAATATTTTCTCTGTGCCAATTACCGGTCATTTACCACCACTTTTACTCGCCAAGAATTTTAAACTTAACTCAGAATTAAGTGACTTTTTTGTCAGTGAAAAGCTCGATGGTATTAGAGCATTCTGGAGTGGTGATGAACTACTCACGCGCAATGGACATAACATTAATGCACCTGATTGGTTTGTTGAAACTCTTCCAAATCAAGCACTTGATGGTGAACTTTGGATCGGCAGGGGTCGATTTGATGAAGTTTCTGGAATTGCTAGGCGTAAAAATGCAATAGATCAAGAATGGAAAAAAGTTAAATTTATGGCATTCGATTTACCCTATGATCTTGCTCCATTTGAAGACCGATTCAAAACGTTAGATCGAATTGTTAAGGAAAAAAACCTTCCGCATTTAAAGTTGGTAAAACAGTCAGGCATTAAATCCAAAGAAGATCTAGATCGCTATTTAGCTTTAGTAACCGCTAAAGGTGGCGAAGGTCTCATGCTACATAAAAAGTATTCTTTATATCAAGCTAAACGAAGTGATGATTTACAAAAATTAAAGCCACTTTACGACGCAGAAGCGACCGTATTGAGACATTTAAACGGTAAAGGAAAATATTTAAATCATATGGGATCTATAGAAGTCATTAACAAAGATGGTATTATTTTTAAAATTGGTAGTGGCTTTAACTTTCAAGAAAGAAAAAATCCGCCAGCTATTGGTAGTATTATTACCTATCAATATAGAGGGAAAACTAAAAATAACACCCCTCGATTTGCGACTTTCTTAAGAGAGTATCATCAAGACTAGAAGTTATAAACCTAGTTTCTCTTTTCCAAATTGAAGAATAAGATGTTCTCGCTCTGATTTTTTTAGCCCTTTTACAACAAGTGCATAAGAACTATCAATCATGCGTTCAATTTCTCCTTTTGGAATTGATTTGTCGAGATATACCGTATTCCAATGATGCCTATTCATATGATAACCAGGTATAACAGAATCAAAAATATCGCGTAATGCTAATGCTTCATTTGGATCACACTTTAAATTAATTGCTTCTTTTTTGTTATGAATAGCAAAGGTTGCAAACATCTTATTTTTAATTTTGAATACAGCTACATCAGGTCCAAATGGGTACTCTAATGCTGCCTCTGGTTTTGCTAAAAAATATCGCGTAATAGTTTGTTCATTCATAATATCGTGAACCTTATTTAGTCGCT
>CAZRPK010000082.1:0-9481 GCA_964601915.1 uncultured Kangiella sp.
TCTATGACGTAGGCGTTTTATACCCTTGGGAAAGAGTTCCTCAAGAAGTTTATTTGCTGAGATCACCTGCCGGATCAAATGCGTTATATGAATCAATTGAAGGAGTCAGCGTATTATACTCCAAAGGGATTGGCAATGAAGATACAGAAATCAGCTTACAGGGATATTTTGGCGCTGGTGGTATGGAGATAGGAACCGTTGATGAAATGTTTGGAATGGTGGCAAGCCTTGCAGATGAGTGGTATGAGTTTAAAGTTGGATATAATAGTGGTGTCTTTGATCCTGGTGCAGGTGGACATGGCGGCGGAGGAGAAGAGGAGGAAGGTTTTGAACTAGCTGAGTTTGATGGAGCAAAGCCAGATATAAGCACTTTAAATTTATCCGCTTCAATTGAAGTAGGTTCATGGATTGGTTTAACAGAATGGACAAAAACTGAGTTTGATGGTTTCGATGATATTGAAACAGAAACCCGTTATCTGACTTTGGGTCATAATATTAATAGCAATTGGTTGATCCATGTAACTGCTGCGAGTTTCGAACAACAGACCGGAAGAACGCAAGATTCGATTTCGCTTGGCTTCCGTCGAAAAATAAATGATTCGGCGGTTATAAAGCTTGGCTTTAGCCTAGTAGATGCTACCGCCCCTCACGAGGAAGAGGAGGAAGGAGGAGGAGATGAACATGATTCAAATATTTTTGGATTCATTGAGGGGAATGTGGATAACATTAAAGTGATTTCTATTGCTGTTGAATTTGTTTTTTAAGGAGGAAATGATGAAAATTAATCTAATATTAATAATGTTAACTCAGTT
This sequence comes from uncultured Kangiella sp., assembly GCA_964601915.1. GTDB lineage: Bacteria > Pseudomonadota > Gammaproteobacteria > Enterobacterales > Kangiellaceae. Next base: position 813 of record CAZRPK010000082.1, read on the forward strand.
TTTCTATACACCATCTAAAACACTAGTGTTGATCTCTTTACGGGTGTTACTAGCATCAGCATTCTTACTTCCATGTTTTTCCATGTGTTACGCAGAAGGCATTGCGGTAATTGTTAACCCTGCTAGCAAGGATTCACAAATCAATATCAAAACCGTCAGGAAAATATTTTTAGGTAAAAGCAGTCAAACAGACACAGGCGTGACCATTGTCGCAGTTGACCAAAAAGAGTCCAATTTAAAAGAGTTATTTTATAAAAAAGTGACACGGAAAGACCCCGTAAAATTAAAGCTCTATTGGACTAAAAAAGTAATGTCTGGCAAAGGTGTAAAGCTACAAGTTGTTGGAAATGACGATAAAGTACTTGAATATGTAGCTAGCCACATAGATTCAATTAGTTTCATTTCCAAAGAAAAAGTTAATGACTCCGTTAAAGTTTTGTTGCTTGTTGATTAGTTTATTTTGGCATACCGATAGAAAAAATTTATTGGGTCACCTCATTTTAGTCTGGATAAAAATCTCGGCAGCAAGCTAGCCGAGTTTTAAAACAATCCCAACTGTCGGGCAGATCCTTCTTTACTATCAAGTACTACTAACTGATTTTGAACTTACCTTCAACTAACGCACATAAAGTTATCATCATTATGTGATGCCATTAAGTAACGATTTAGTTTATCCACTACTCATCCAATCTTTCGATACTTAATCCTCACCGGTGCATCAGCATCAACACCTAATCGTTTCTTCCTATCCGCTTCATAATCCGCATAATTACCTTCAAACCAAACCGTTTTACTATCTCCTTCGAATGCTAATATATGCGTAGCAACCCGATCTAAGAACCAACGATCATGTGAAATAATTACCGCACAACCAGGGAAAGCTAATACCGCATTTTCCAAAGCTCTGAGAGTTTCTACATCTAAATCATTGGTTGGCTCATCAAGTAATAATAAATTACCGCCACTTTTTAACAGCTTAGCCAAGTGAACTCTATTACGTTCACCACCGGATAAATCTTTAATAAATTTTTGTTGATCGCCACCTTTAAAATTAAATCGACCGACGTATTGTCTTGAAGACACTTGATAACTACCTACGATAATATTATCCGAATCATCTGAGATTTCCTGCCAAACCGTTTTACTATCATCTAAACTATCTCGCGATTGATCGACATGGGCTATTTGCACTGTTTCACCAATTCTAAGTTCTCCACCATCTGGTTTTTCTTGATCAGTTAGCATTTTAAATAGCGTTGATTTACCGGCACCATTAGGTCCGATAATTCCGACAATGCCGCCCTGAGGTAAAGTAAAACTTAAATCGTCTACCAAACACTTATCACCAAAGCTCTTCTTTAATCCAGTCGCTTCGATGACTAACTTACCTAAACGAGGTCCAGGTGGGATATACAGATCTTGAGTTTCATTTCTTTTTTGGAATGTTTGAGAGGATAACTCTTCAAATTTTGCAATTCTTGCCTTACTTTTAGCGCGACGACCTTTTGCGTTTGACCTTACCCACTCTAATTCTTCTTTCATGGTTTTTTGATGGGCCGATTCTTGCTTTTCTTCCATCGCTAGTCGATTACCTTTCTGCTCTAACCAAGAGGAGTAATTACCTTCCCATGGAATTCCATGACCTCTATCTAGCTCCAAGATCCAACCAGCTACATTATCCAAAAAGTATCGATCATGGGTAATTGCAACAACAGTTCCCTCAAAATCTTGTAGGAATCTTTCTAACCATGCAACCGATTCCGCATCCAAATGGTTAGTTGGCTCATCAAGCAATAACATATCGGGTTTTGATATTAATAACTGACACAGTGCAACACGGCGCATTTCTCCACCAGACAAATTTTTCACTTCGGCATCCCAAGGTGGGAGTCTCAAGGCTTCAGCGGCCTTGTCTAGCATCACATCGACTTCCCAGCCACCTCCGGCTTCAATTTTATCCTGTAGATCTGCTTGCTCTTTGAGTAACGCATCAAAATCAGCATTCTCATCGCCAAAAGCATTATTGACTTCATCAAAGCGCTTTAAAATATCTTTCATCTCACCAATACCCAATTCAACATTGCCGCGGACATCTAAAGACTCATCTAATTGAGGTTCTTGGGGTAAATAACCAATTTTGGTTCCTTTAAGAGGGATTGCTTCACCTTCAATGTCAGTGTCTATTCCTGCCATAATTCTCAATAATGTGGACTTACCAGAACCATTAAGACCGAGTACACCTATTTTTGCGCCCGGGAAAAAGCTAAGAGAGATATCTTTTAAGATCGTTTTTTTAGGAGGAACAACTTTGCTCACTCGATTCATTGAATAGATATATTGTGCCATTTTTTGTTAAACTCTCTTTTATAGATGACGGTGCTGAAGAATTAGCCGTCAGTTTAACAGAAGAGGTCACAATTTTGAGAAATCGTTTAAGCTCACTGCTATTAATTTCAATATTACTAGTTTTAACACCATCATATTCCTATAGTGTTAATTCGACTATCAGACCTGATACAAAAGGCAGTCGGCAGGGATTATCAGAAGATGATAAATATTTAACAGCTAGTATTTTTGAGGCGGTAGATAAAAGAGTCTTAGATTTGCAGCTGTTTAATAAAGCGCTTAACAATAAACAACTTAGTATTCGTTTAAATGCGTTAAAAGGACTGGCAAGAATCGGCGGGAATGATGTAATACCTTTGGTCAAACCGTTTCTTTCAAATACCAATGACTCAATCCGAAGAGTTGCGGTATTAGCGGCGGGGCAAAGTAATACATCTCAAGCAAATGAATTACTTTGGTCTCAATTGAAGATTGAAAAATCATACATAGTTCGAGCGGAGATCTATTTAGCATTGGCTAACTTAACCGAAGATAATATCGTTTCTAAATTTTTGTCTCAAAAAGAAACTGAACTATCCGTTAAGAAAAGTATTTATCATAGCCTTGCTGCAACATTGACCTATAACAAAGAGATTAAACAAAATTATAAATTAGTCGATTTTCACTCTCTAATCAATCAAATCGCAAAAGACGATGAGTTATCAGCACCTATCGCTTATTTTTTAGCACGAGTTCCTGATATTGAACAACACATACTACCTTCACAAATGACAGGTCTTATCACAAACGTAAAAACTTTGAAGAATAGACGTTTAGTCGCAAGGCTTATCGGAAAAATAGTTAAAAAACCTGATGATGCTAATCGGAAGATTCTATCTTGGTTAATTGAACAATCGGAAAATAAAGACATCCGACTAGCGACTGAGGCCATTAGAGCGATGGTGTCATTCTTATATATTCCACAAGCAAAAATACAACTGGGTAAACTACATGCGTCAAGTAATATTCTTGTTGCCCAAACAGCTCTACAAGTTCTGGCAGATTCAACATTAAAAGGAAAAGAAATCCTTAGCTTATTTAAAAAGCAATTGAAGAGTCAGAATTCAGGAATGGTTGTGGCCGCAATGTCTGGTCTTATAAAGCGCCAAGCGCGAGATGATATGAGCTGGGCGCTAAAAATTATGCAACATGCTAGTACTTACGTAAAAGTAAATTTTGCTAATCTTATCTTTGAAAAAGATCCTAAAGCATTTTCAAACGTACTTAAAATATTAAGTAACGATCTTAATAAAATTGTCGCAACCAAAGTTAAGAAGCTAATTAATACGCCTATATTAGAAACTAAAGAAACAACCGCAGAATCAGCATCAGAGCTAACAGGACAAATAAATGGAACAGCACCATTTAAACTAGCAAAATTATCAGGCGAAAAGACCATCACTTTAAAAACAAATATCGGAGATATTATCATAAAAATGAGCCCTGAAGCACCTTACTCCTCTCATAATTTTGTGACTCTAATTGAGCAAGGCTTTTATAATAAGAGTTATTTTATGAGAATCATTGGAAACTTTGTTGCACAGGGTGGCGATCCCGTTGGTGATGGTGAAGGAACCAGTGGGAAATTTATTAGAGAAGAACTTTCTTTTCTTTCCCATACTGTAGGTAGCGTTGGAATGGCAACATCGGGCAAAGATACTGGAGACTCACAGTTTTTTATCAATACTGGTGACAATATTCATTTGGATAGAAATTACTCTATTTTTGGTCATGTCATTAAGGGGATAGATATTGCTATGAAATTAGCTCATGGCGATCAGATTATTGAAGCTGTTGTTAATTAGGTTGTTTGTTAAATCAATGAATAAACGTACTTCTAGTAGGCTATCCTTATTTGTTTTTCTAATTCAAATCATGGCTTATTCCTTAAGTACTACCGTTACTGCTAATGAAAAGGTGATAGAACGTGTCGACTGGCAAAAGCAATTTTCTAAATTTGAAGCAGAAGGAACCATGGTTGTATTAGATGAACGTGAAAAAATCTCTAAAAAATATGTTTTCAATTTACAACGTGCTCAAAAAAGATACTCTCCTGCATCGACCTATAAAATCCCTCATTCTCTTTTTGCCTTAGACGCAGGCATTGTTAAAGATAAATTTCAAACTTTTAAATGGGATGGAATTAAGAGAAATTATAAACCACATAATCAAGATCAAACACTTCAATCTGCCATGCGATACTCCGCAATTTGGGTCTATGATCTATTTGCGAAAAAACTTGGGGCTGAAAAATCTAACAATTACTTAAGCAAAATAAATTATGGAAATAAGGACTCTAGTACCAAAACTGGAAGCTATTGGGTAGATGGAAATCTTTCAATATCTGCGCATGAACAAATTGTTTTTCTTAAAAAACTTTATAACAACAAGCTACCATTTAAAATAGAACATCAATTATTAGTAAAAGATATTATGCTGACAGATAGTGGTGAAAATTGGAGTCTTCATGCCAAAACAGGCTGGCAAGGTCATTACGGATGGTGGGTAGGTTGGGTTGAATGCCCTACTGGCCCTGTCTTTTTCGCTTTAAATATTGATACCCCAAATAGACTAAAAGATTTATATAAAAGAAAACCAATCGTAACAGAAATACTACAATTGATGGAGGCCTTGCCGAATAAAAAACTAAATTAAACTTTGATGTATTATACGAATTCAGCTTAGATTTAAACCTGCAACCAAAAAGTAACAGGTCCATCATTACAAAGTGAAACTTGCATATCAGCGCCAAATTTTCCTGTTTCTACTTTGGAAAAATTAAACTTTGCTTGTTTCACAAAATAGTCAAAATATTGTTTTCCTATTACTGGAGGCGCAGCACTAGAAAAACTTGGTCGCATGCCTTTTCTTGTATCAGCGGCAAGAGTAAATTGAGGAGCTAAAAGAAGACCACCATTGATATCTTGAAGACTCAAATTCATTTTGTCTTCATTATCAGAAAAAATTCGATAACCTAATAATTGCCTTAATAATTTATCGGCTTTTTCTTCAGTATCATTTATTTCAATACCTATTAAAGCTAAAAGCCCCTTATTTATATCTCCGATTACAGCTTCATCAACCTTTACGTTTGCTTCAGTTACTCGTTGAATTAATGCAATCAAACTTATTTCTCTTTATTTGTTTCCAAGGCTAATCTTTATATTCTAACAATTGACGCATTTCTTTGGTAGCTCGAACCAACCCATCAATAATACCCGCCTCCGAAGCTGAATGCCCTGCATCTCTTATGGTATGTATCTTTACATCTTGCCAAACTTTTTGAAGCGTCCAAGCATTTTCTAAAGGGCATAGCATATCGTATCGACCATGAACAATTATGCCAGGGATCCCTTTTAATTGATGGGCATTTTGTAAGATTTGATTTTCTTCTAAAAAGCACTTATTAACAAAATAATGAGCACTAATTCGAGATATCCCTAGTGCCAGGTGAGGATTTGCAAAACTTTCCATCAAGTTAGCATTGGGTTCTAACGTTGCAACTGCGCCTTCCCAAAATGCCCAAGCCTTGGCAGCTCCCATTTTCGCTAATTCATTTTGTCCGGTTAACCTTTTGTGAAACGCTTTGACGATGTCATCTTGTTCTTCCGCAGGGATTGGTTTTATAAATTTTTCCCAATGATCGGGATATATTCTTCGCGTTCCATACTTGTATAACCAATCAATATCTTGTTGACGCCCCAAAAAGACCCCTCTAAGAATTAGGCCAAGCACTTGTTTAGGATTTTCTTCTGCGTAAGCAAGTGCCAGCGTTGTTCCCCATGAACCGCCCATCACCAACCATTGTTCGATATCTAATTCCTTTCTTATCGCTTCAATATCAGTCATTAGATTTTGGGTGGTATTATTTTCCAAACTTGCATGCGGAGTTGATCGCCCGCTACCGCGTTGATCTAATAATATAATTCTGTATTTCTCAGGGTCAAAATAGCGCCGATGAACCGAACTACAGCCAGAACCAGGTCCACCGTGCAAAAAGACAACAGGAATACCGTCAATTGAGCCACTTTCTTCATAATAAATAGAATGACCGTCCTTTGTTTCAAGTTGGTGAGTATGATTAGGCTTTATCTCAGGATAAAGAGGTTGCATAAGTTGCTGATTTATTTGAATTTGTGTAATTAAAGGTTAGCACAATTTTAAAATATTCGCTCACTTATGGATTTAGACTTAATGCTCCGTGCTATTTTCATCGTCCTGTTTAACATCACCTTGTAAAATAATTACAACGCCTTTGGGTACTTTCCTTGCCTCTAATCCTTTGACGGTTCGTACCATATCGTAGGCGATTTGCGCACAATTACGGTTAGGATTAATCTTTTCACAGCGATCAAATTCAAGTTTAAGCTCTTCTCCAACAGTAGTTTCTTCGGGTGGAGGAATATAGCCAAATAACCCCTGTAAAACCTCAAAAGACGTTGAACTACAGGCGGTTAGTGATAATATAATAAAAATGAACACCAATTTTTTCATTATTAAAGGCTCTTTTAATTTAATAGGTAACTGCTTTTTCTTATAGATAGAATTCATCCGTAATTATAGAACAAAGTAGATAGAATTAGTTCATTTAAGAAAAAAATGAAATAACTGGAATAAATGAAATTATCTATCGTTGAGAGTTAGTAACATTTGATAATTTCACTTATTGCTTGAATTCAAGCTGCATAAAGTTTGTCAACTTCATCTTATTGCATTAAAGGATAAAAATAACAGATGTCTAAAGTCGAAGACTATACTCAACAGATTTCGGAAGAGTTTGTTCAATGCCGTAAACAAGCATACAGCTTAGCTGTTCGCTTGCTTAATAACCCTGATGATGCTTTAGAAGTTGTACAAACATCTATCGAAAAAAGCCTTAATCACCCAGGAGCACCAGCACTTGACCACCCTGAATTCAAACCTTGGCTTTTTACAGTAGTAAGAAATAAGTCGATTGATATATTACGTCGTAAAAAACGATTGCCTCATGTTGAACACGAAGAGTTTCACACACAAGCTCCAAGTAGATCAGAACCTGAGAAAGCACTTCAAGAGTTACAACTGAAAGAAATAATTGAACATGCACTCGACCAACTCAATACAGAACAAAAAGAAATTGTTTTGTTGCGGGATTACCATAACTTTAGTTACATAGATATTGCCAAAATTCTTGGCATCGCAAAAGGTTCCGTTATGTCACGATTACACAGAGCTAGAATGACTTTGAGAGAAATACTTATCAATCAAGGTATATCTTTAGGAGGTCAGTCATGATTGAAAATGACCCACATAAAACATCCGTTCAAAATACCGCCTCGAAACACGAAACACTTTTGAAATATAATAACCAGTCAACAGATCATTCCAAAATGATGGCTAAAAGTCAGCCGGATAAAAATTTCGAACTTTTATCCGGCTATCTCGATGGTGAGTTAACTCAACAAGAAGCTCAAAAAGTCATGCTTTGGCTTGAAAATGATAACGAATATAAAAAACTCCATGATGAGTTATTATCGATGCGGCAGGAAGTACAGTCATTAAGCTTACAAGAAAATGAACTTGATCATTTAGATAAACTAATCAAAGAGCCAATTGCAAAAACTTCACGTATTTTAGGGTTTATCTTAATTTGTTCTAGTGCAACAATATTAATTGGATTCCTACTATTTTTTATATTGACTAACCCTGCAATAAGTCTCGCTATAAAGATAGGGATCGGCTTAATGGGAACTGGCAGTCTTTTACTTTTAATTAGCGTTTTAAGACAAAAAATGCTAAATACTAGCAATGAAAAATATAATCGTTTGAAAATCTAGCAATGAAAAATATAACCATTTGAAAGTCTAGTCACTTAAATATAGTATAAAAAAATTGATCAGGAACCCTTATGAGTAAAGTCATTTTAGCAACAACTGAAGTTATCTACGGTAAAAAAGTTATTCGTCACTTAGGACTTGTACGTGGTAGCAGTATAAGAAGTCGACACATAGGCCATGATATTATTGCAAAATTTAGAGGCTTAGTCGGTGGAGAAATTCACGAATATTCAAAGTTAATGGCTGAAAGCCGAGAGCAAGTTTTAGATAGAATTATGGATGACGCTCAAGAGTTAGGAGCAAATGCCGTTTTATCTTTGCGTTTTGTTACCACAGAAATAGCTTCCGGAGCTGCTGAATTACTAGTTTATGGTACTGCGGTTATTGTGGCAGATGAAGAGTAATAACAATATCCATACCCATACCCATACCCAAAACTTCATTCTACATCGGTTACCCTTCATTACT
>CAZRPK010000082.1:9581-13779 GCA_964601915.1 uncultured Kangiella sp.
CCATACCCATACCCATACCCAAAACTTCATTCTACATCGGTTACCCTTCATTACTAAATTTATTTCGAACGTTCAGCTGAAGAGTAACAAATTAACTTATATAATTATGTAGAAAAAATTCTACTTTGGCAAACTTTCTATTCCCATATTAAATAATGTAAACGCAAAAAGATCGGCATATTTATCAATAGTTTTAGAAACTGGCGTTCCAGCTCCGTGACCTGCATTTGTTTCAATCCTGATTAAAGTCGGTGCATTTCCTGCCTGCTTTGACTGTAATTCAGCCACAAACTTAAAAGAATGTGCAGGTACTACACGGTCATCATGATCGCCAGTTGTTACCATAGTTGCAGGATAATGAACGCCTGCTTTAACATTATGTACAGGTGAATAACCTTTCAAATATTCAAACATTTCTTTACTTTGTTCTGCCGTTCCATAATCATAAGCCCATCCAGCTCCAGCAGTAAATGTATGATACCTCAGCATATCCAAGACCCCTACCGCAGGCAATGCAACTTGCACCAATTCTGGTCTTTGAGTCATTACAGCTGCAACCAATAACCCGCCATTAGAACCACCTCGAATAGCCAAGTATTGACTTGATGTATATTTTTTCTCAATTAGGTATTCAGCTGCAGCAATAAAATCATCAAATACATTTTGCTTTTTTAATTGTATTCCTGCATTGTGCCAATCCTGCCCATACTCTCCACCACCGCGAAGGTTAGGAACAGCATATATTCCACCATTTTCCATCCATACAGCATTGGCAATGCTGAAGCTTGGAGTTAAACTGATATTAAAACCACCATACCCATATAATATTGTTGGATTTTTTCCATTTAATTTTACGCCCTTTTTATAAGTAATAATCATTGGAATTTTAGTGCCATCTTTTGAGTTGTAAAAAACTTGATTAGACTCATATTGTTCACTACTAAACTGAGCGCCCGATTTCCGATAAACTTCTGATTCACCTTTATCAACATTATAACTATAAATAGTCGATGGTGTTTTATAGTTAGTAAAAGAATAATAAAGGGTTTTGTCTAATTCTTTACCCGATAGCGAACGCAATGTTCCTACACCTGGCAACTTTATTTCTTTGATTAAATTACCTTTGTAATCGTATTGAAATACTTTTGATATTGCATCAACCATATACTCCGCAAAAAAATATCCCCCGCCAGTAGATGGACTCAATACATTTTCTGTTTCTGAAATAAAGTCTTTCCAATTTTCAGGAGATGGATTTGAGGCGTCTACGGTTACAATTTTTTGATTAGGCGCATCAAGATTAGTTACTAAATAGAGTTTACTTCCATCATTTTTAATGATGTAGGTATCTGAATCGAAGTCGCTAGTAATTGTAGTTAGCGTATTTTTATTGTTAGTTAAATCTCTAATATACAGATCGTTTCCTGAGGTTGAGGTAGCACCTGAAATCAATAAATAACGACCATCATCAGTTACAGTTCCACCAATGTAACGCCTTTTCTCACCTTTTTTGTCTCCAAAGATAACAGGATCATTTTTTTGTTCCGTTTTAAGAGAGTGATAATAGAGTTTATGCTGATCGGTTTTAGCAGAGAGCTCACTTCCTTCAGGTTTATCATAACTTGAGTAATAGAAACCCTCATTTCCTCTCCATGAAATACCTGAGAACTTCACATCGATTAGCGCATCTTCTATTGGTTCTTTAGTTTCAGTATCTATAACAATAATTTTTCGCCAATCACTTCCACCTTCAGAAATTGAATACGCCGCAACGCTACCATCTTTAGAAAAACTTAACTGACCTAATGAAGTAGTACCATCTTCGCTGAATTGATTTGGGTTCAAAAACATTTCAGCCATATCATTTTCCGACAAGCTAGACAGTTTTCTATAAATAACATACTGGTTTTGTAAACCATCATTTTTATAAAAGTACGTATATTTGCCTTCAGTAAATGGGGCACCAATTTTTTCATAATTCCAAAGCGTTTCTAAACGTTTTTTTAATTGGTCTCGATAAGAAATCCCCTTCAAATAATTGAACGTTACTTTATTTTGAGCCGTTACCCACTCGCCAGTTTCTAGGCTTAAATCATCTTCTAACCAACGATAGGGATCACTTACCTGAGTTTCAAAATAGTTATCAATTATTTTCCCTTTTTTTGTTTCAGGATACTTAACTTTTGTTACTTGATTATCTGACATCTCCGTATTTTTGGGAGATTCTTTAACTGATTTATTTTGGTTATTATCAGAACAAGCCGTCACGATTAAAAGGAATATGAGTGTAATCGTGCTTAGTTTATATCGCTTGGTACGGATTGTTTTATTGTTGTTTTTGTTCATTTATCGATCCTGATTATTCATAAAAGATTGATTCTATCAAACTATTGGCTAAGGCACTAATTTACATCGATAACGTGCTTCATTTAGAAAATATGTTAGTGATGTAAACTTTCTATTCAATGATCAACATGTTACCCTCAGGATATGATAATACCTAAATTCTATCGGCTTTTATGAGTACTCGCTGTATTGGTTGCAAGAGAGAAATCTCAAAAAAACAAAAAGATTGCTATATTTGCGGTTCGTCACAGAACTACTTATCTTACTATTCGAATAACATCATTATGCTAGCAATAGTTGTTATTGTTGTAGGTTGGATCTCAAATAGAATAATAGAAACTAAAATTGAAAGTTACCAAAATTCACAATTATTAGAGAATCAAGAGTCTGTCAAAAAATTCAACAAAATTCGATCAAAACTAAACCAACAAATATCAATACTTGAAAACACCAAAAATTTATCACAAATAGAAATTGACGAACTAAAAAATTCGATTGCACAAGGCTCATCTAATTCAAGTGAAACTCTTAAAACCTTAGAAAAAGAAAAAGCACGTTCTAAATGGTTGAGTAATGAAAATCATAAATTTTCTTTTAAAATTAAAGAGTTAACTAATCATATCGCTACGTTAGAAAAACATAATATTTCACTTGAAAAGGAAAAACAATCAAAGCCGCCAACTGACATTTCCGAAATAATCCTAGACAACCAAATAACCACAGAAAATATTATTGAAGGAACTCGAATGACTACCGAAAGTTCTGACAATGGCATTTGAATTTACGAGACCTTTGTCTATTTAGCTTCATAGTGTTTTTTTGCGGAATCTATTGAGGGCTGAACAATCTCAAGCGCAGTCTGATTACAAGGAGGTAAATCTGCATCAGAATTGGCTAATGGCTTCGTTCTTTCTCCCCACTTAATAAGCCCTGCTCCACAAGTTAACCCCGCTCCAAATGATGCAGTCAACATGGTCATACCTGAAGTAATTAGTCCTTCCTCTAACGCGTCACAAAGTGCCAAAGGGATTGTACCCGCAGAAGTGTTCGCATATTTATCGACGCAAATAATGACCTTATCCAAATCGAATTTCATTCTTTTTGCGAGTGTTTCAATGATACGTCTATTGGCTTGATGAGGAACAAACAATTCGATTTCGCTTTGCGATACGCCCGTTCTTGAAAGTAAATCATTACATGCCTCTTGCATCCCTCTAACGGCATATTTAAAAATTTCCTGCCCATCAAAGTTTAACGATGAGTAATAAGTTTTATAATCTTCATCTGCCATATCCATACCAAAACTGGGAAGGCTCAATATTTCTCGAGTATTGGAAACTAAATTTAATTTAGCATCAATCAATCCAAACTCTTTCTCAGTTGCTTGAAGCACCACTGCCCCGCCACCATCACCAAATAAAACCGCCGAGTCTCTTTTCCCCCCAATCCATTAGCCGAGAAATTTTTTCCATACCAATCACAACAGCAGTCCTAATTGAACCTGCTTTGATCATGTCTGTCCCAACGTTTAGTGCATAAAGAAAACTGGTACAAGCTGAATTAAGATCAAACCCTGTCGCATTTATCGCTCCCACCACATTAACAATTTTACTCGCACAGTTTGGAACCATTTCATCCGGCGTATTACTACCGAAAATAATTAAATCAATTTCTTTCGGATCAATTCCAGAACAAGCAATTGCTCTTTCCGTAGCGACTCTGGCTAATTCTGAACAAGGTACATGACTGATGTGACGTTGTTTAATTCCTGTACGGGAATAAATCCATTCGTCAGATGTATCCATAAAAGTCGCTATGTCATCGTTAGTTAGAATCGATGGTGGTGCACACT
>CAZRPK010000083.1:0-12985 GCA_964601915.1 uncultured Kangiella sp.
ATAATATAGATAATTCCCTAATAACAGTACATAAAATAAATAAGTAAAAATTAATGAGTGGTAGAACAACACAATTAGCTAATGATATGGACGGTATTAAGCAATCCTTAATCTTACCTGCTGCGGACGCTCAAGTCCGTCTTTGGTTTTTGCACCAATTACAACCTTCAAGCCCTGTTTATAATATTTATCGAGCTATTCGAATTAAAGGTTCATTAAATATAGATGCACTCAAGAAAACTGTTAATGCTTTAATTGCTAGGCAGGGTGCATTACGTACAACATTTAGTGAAATAGACGGAGATATTGTTCAAACTATTCATAGAAATCTAGAAATTAATATACTAGAAAATAATTTTTCTAGTATAGAGGAAAGTAAAAAAGAATCAAAACTTCAAGAGTTTTTAGATATTGGAGTGCAGCAACCTTTTGATCTTATCGTAGGACCATTAATAAGAGCTTCATTAATCAAATTTAGTGATGATGAGCACGTCTTCTTAATATGTGTTCATCATCTAATATTTGACCGTCGCTCATTAGGACTGCTAAATAAAGAATTTAGTGATTTTTATCAGTTTTTTTTAAGTGGCGAAAGTGAGGGGTTAAGTCAACTGAGTGTTAATTTTTCTGACTATACTCAGTGGCGACTAAATAAAATTGGTCAAGAAGATTTATCACGCCAGTGGAAGTATTGGCAACAAAACCTTAAAAATATAAAACCTCTCGAATTACCCTATGATGGAAAACGTTCTGTCAAAGCAACATTTAAAGGTGATCGGAGTTATCTTAGTGTGCCGAACGGTCTAATAGATGAGTTTGAAAGTGTTGTTTCAAAACAAGGTGTTACTTTATTTATGGGGTTATTAGCCGTTTTTAAATTGTTAATTCACCGTTGGTCTGGTGAGGATGATATTCTTACTGGTACTCCCTTCGCAGATCGTCGATTAAAAGGAACTGAGAATTTATTTGGTTTTTTTGTCAGTACTCTAATTTTAAGAACAGATCTGTCGGGTGATCCTACTTTTTCTGAGTTATTATCAAGAGTTAGAAAAAAGAGCTTCAACTCTTATCGATATAATTCAATGCCTTTAGATAAAATAATTGAAGCGCTCAATCCTGAAAGAATCATTAACCGCAATCCACTATTTGATTTAGATTTTCAGTTACAAAAACGTCAACCTGAATCATTAATAATTGGCGATGCAGCAATTTCAGAGTGTAGAGCTTCCCGCTTCAGTTCTCAATATGATTTGGGTTTTACGGTAAGAGAAAAAGAAAGCCAATATAATGGTAAGTACGATTATGATATCCGTTTTGAATATAGAACAGATTTGTTTGCAAAAGAAACCATTGAGCTATTATTAAAACGATATCAAAAATTACTTAAAGATATCATTTCTAATCAAAACAGAAAACTATCTGAATATTCAATACTTTTAGAAAGTGAGAAATATTCTTTAGTCATTGAAAGAAATAGAACAGCATTATCTTACAATAATAGAAATATGCACCAAATGTTTTTGGATAATATGCAAGAAACTCCAAATAAAGTGGCTGTTATTACTGAGTCATCTAGTTTTACCTATGCTCAAATTGCAAATAAAGCTGCTATATTAGCGATTGATTTAAAGCAGCGTGGCGTAAAAGAAAGTAGCGTTGTTGGGATCTTGCTTTCACGAAGTGAATTGATTCCAGTGGCAATGCTCGCAAGTTTTTTTCTCAAAGCAACTTACTTACCTCTTGATCCAGAATATCCTGTTAGTCGAATTGAGTATATTTTGAATGATGCATCGGTTGAACATGTTTTAGTTGAAGAAGCTTTTTCAGATATGATAATAGGAAATAAAACAAAGAAAATTTTTCCAAATATAGATATAAATCAAAGTTCTTTTAATGATGAAGAGATAAAGCAATTCATTGAAGAGTTTTTGGTTATGGATGGATTAGAACATCTCGCTTATATTATTTACACATCAGGTTCAACAGGAAACCCCAAAGGCGTCATGTTAACCCAGAATAATCTTGTCAATTTCATAGTTGCGATGAAAGAACGTCCCGGAATTAATTCTAATGATATCTTGTTAGCTGTAACGACAATTTCATTTGATATATCTGTTTTAGAAATATTGTTGCCTCTAAGTTTAGGTGCGACAACTATTATTGTGAATAGAGATACTTCATATGATCCCGGTGAGTTGTCTTCACTTTTAATAAAACATGATGTGACGGTTATGCAAGCAACGCCAGCAACTTGGCAAATGATGGTCGCATCTGGATGGTCGGGTAAAAGTGACCTCAAATTACTAACAGGAGGGGAGGTGTTATCGCAGAAACTATCCGATCAGCTACAACCTTTAGTTAAAGCAGTTTGGAATATGTATGGACCAACAGAAACTACCGTTTGGTCAAGTTGTTATCAAATTAAATCGGCTGGACAAGTACCTCTTATTGGAAAGCCAATTGGGAATACGCAAATATACGTATTAAATGAAATGAATCAACTTGTTGCTGATGGAGCGTATGGCGAGCTTTGTATAGCAGGTGATGGTGTTAGTAATGGTTATTTTGGTAGAAGTGATTTAACGGAAAAAGTATTTATAGATAACCCTTTTTATCAACAATCAATTGAAAATGATATAACAACATCTAGTAAAATATTATATAAAACAGGTGATCTGGTTAGGTTTACTCGAGATCAAAATATTGAGTATGTTGGACGAATGGATTTTCAGGTAAAAGTTCGCGGTTATCGTATAGAGTTAGGCGAAATTGAAACGGCCACAAGTAAGCATGAGGATGTGGATAATACAGTGGTGATAGTCCGTGAAGATAACATTGATGATAAAAAAATCGTTGCCTATATTACCTCTAACAATCCTAACTTCGAGGCTGAGTCATTAAGGTTATTTTTACAAGATTTTTTGCCTAGTTATATGTTGCCACAACACTTTGTTTTATTAGATGAGTTTCCACAAACACCTAATGGTAAAGTTGATCGGAAATCGTTACCTTTACCGGAATATGAAAAACAAAATAATAAATGTTCAATAATTGAAGCCTCCTCAAAAACTGAAAAAGCAATTGCTAAAATTTGGAGTGATCTTACTGATCAAAAAAGAATATCAATTAATTCCAATTTTTTTGATATTGGAGGCCATTCATTATTAGCTATGCAAGTTATTTCAATTGCTAAAAAGAAACTTGATATTGAAATAAAACCAATGGCGATGATTCAAGATACGCTTGCCCAAATTGCTGCGAGTGTTGATGGATTAGAATATCAAAATGTAGAAAATACAGTCCAACAACTAGAGTCGGTATCGCCACAGTTTTTTTCTGATGATCAATCTCTTTTTGGTTTTTATTATAGTTCACAAATTAAATGTGAAAATGGTTTTGATGAAAGGAATGATAAAAAATCAAAGGGTGCTATTTTATTATGTAGCCCAATTTTGATGGAAAATATTAATGCGAATTGGACTTATCGTCGATTGGCAACTCAATTGGCTAATGAAGGATTTGATGTATTACGTTTTGATTATTATGGAACCGGTGATTCATTAGGTTATGATAGTGATGCATGTGTCTCTCGCTGGCAGAAAGATATTGTAGATGCTTCCGTTTTCCTGAAAGCTAAATCTAAACATGAAAAAATTTCATTAGTTGGTTTACGTTTTGGTGCAAGTCTAGCTGCGCTTGCTAATGTTGTTAATATTGATAAGTTGATTTTATGGGAGCCTATTATTAATGGTGATGAATATGTTAACGAGTTATTTGGGAAGTATAAAAACACATTGGAAGATTTAAATTATATTCGAAGAAAACCCACTAAAATGAAAAAGGGTGAATTAATTGGTTTTGGTTTTTCAGAAAATTTAGAATGCTCTATAAGAAGTACCGATTTATTTGAAGGTAAAAACCTTAAAAATTGTATGAGAGTAGTGCTTATTAGCAGTAATGAAACTAGTATTTATGACTCCTACCTAAATAAATTTTCACAACTATCAATTTTTAGCAAAGAGTCAAGTAAAACAAAATTTAAAAATTGTTTTGTTAGTGATCCAAGCCTAGGGATCGAAAAATATAATGATTTAGGTGCGTTTTTACCTGGTAAAAGCTTAGATATAATAATTAAAGAATTGAAGCGCAAATGAATCAGTTAGAAAAAGCAATCATTATTGGCGAGAAACCTCAAATAATGGGGGTTTATACACAACAAAATAAATATGGTGTTGAAGCAAAAAAAATGCCGACGATTTTACTTTTGAATTCAGGTTTGTTGGGGCATATTGGACCTTTTCGGTTATACGTAAGAATGGCTCGAAAATTTGCGGAGCTGGGGTTTAATACTTTTCGTTTTGATTTGTCTGGAATTGGTGATAGTGAAAGGCATCTTGATGTGCGCACCCGTGAAGATCAACATATGGGTGATATTAAATCAGTCATGAACCATTTGGATCAGTCTAAAAATTGCAGCCAATATATCGTTATGGGTATATGTACTGGTGCCGATAACGCGCATAAAGCTATGCTAAAAGATAAAAGGGTTATTGGTGCAGTGAGTATTGATGGTTATGCTTATAAAACACCACGTTATTATTTTAATCTTTATGGACCAAAATTGATAAGTCTTAACTCATGGAAAACTTTAACTAAACAAATTATAAATAAAATAAAATCTAAATTTGAAAAAAATCAAAAATTTATTCCACAGAATATCGAATATCGATGGGTTGAGCCTAGTAAAGAAAAAACGGAACAAGACTATAAAATATTTATCGAAAGGGATGTTAATCTTCTCGTCGTTTTTACCGCTAGCTGGCCATATAATTACTTAGAGCAGCATTCAGATTGCTTTAAAAATTTGCCTTTTGGCAAAAATCTTCAAGTTGCTTACTTAGAAAATGCAGAGCATATATTTCCTTTATCAGAAGATAGAACTCATCTTATGACTGAAATTGTTAATTGGTTATTAGACCGGTTTATAAATCGTTAATTTTTGTCAAAGATATCAAAGTCTTTATCAGCGTGACCAACAACACCATCCTTATTCCAAGGTAAGTCTCTATACGGGCTTGAATCATTGGCTCCCATAAAAGGATATTTTTTAATATCAAAATATGGTGAGTAATCGAAATCTGCTGGCGTATAAAGTCGTGTATTTCTTGGAATTAATTCAACGTCACTTTTCCCTCGTTTTCTGAAAAGCGGAAGAATTGGATATTTGACTGAATAAAAAGCTTCAGCAATCATAGCAGAGCAAACTGTTTTAGCTGTATCCGTCGGTTTTCTGGTAAATAGACTTGATCGCCAGCGTCTTGGTAAAATTCGCCACGGGAAAATAAACCGAGCTAGGTCAAATAGCTGTCTTACGTTATAGGCAATGCCTAATTTATTGATACAAAAATTAACAACATTCTGAGCATCTTTTGCCGAAAGGGTGGATGCTCTGCAAATTCGTAAGTTGTCTTTTTCGTACTCTGTTAAAGGTGTGACAATCATGCCTTCACCAAGAATACCTTCGACCAACAGTTGAGTATCTGGAGATGCATCGCAATGTTCGAGAATCTTATTTCTATATTCAATATTTTGGATATCATGTAAACGACCAACATAAATAGCAGAATGAGACCAACGACTTTGAGTGATGATCCTAATCACATCTGAAACTCGACTACGACCTTCTACTAAAACGACATCCGCAGGGCGTATACCATGACTAATTTTTTCAAAATCACAGATTGGGAATGTTAAAGGTGCTGTTTCCTTATTGAGCCAAGATTCTAATTTATTTCTTATTGACATTATCCACCCTAAAAATAAAAAACACTAATAATAACCTTTTAATAATAGCCTCTTAGACAAATTTTGGCTAGACTATACGCAATTTACTAATACTAATTTAATAGACTAGACTTTAAATATATTTCAATCTTTCAAATATCTATTCAATAAATCAAATAGGACAAGATAATGCCAAGTGAAATATGGGATGATATCCTCCTTTTAGATCAACAATTAACTGAAGAAGAACGAATGATAAGAGATATGGCGCGTAGCTATGCTCAAGAAAATCTTCAGCCAAGAGTATTAGAAGCCAATCGAAATGAAAATTTTGACCCTGAAATTATGTGTGAAATGGGCGAACTTGGTCTTTTAGGATCGACTATTGATGGATATGGTTGCGCTGGAGTGGGTTATGTATCTTATGGTTTGGTTTCTAGAGAAGTAGAACGGGTAGATAGCGGCTATCGATCAGCGTTAAGTGTGCAATCAAGTTTAGTCATGTATCCCATCCATGCTTACGGTAGTGATGAACAAAAACAAAAATATTTACCTAAGCTTGCCACGGGCGAATTCATTGGTTGTTTTGGATTAACAGAACCTGATAGTGGTTCTGATCCAGCCAGTATGAAAACTCGTGCCAAAAAGGTTGATGGCGGCTATTTATTATCCGGTACAAAAATGTGGATCACTAACTCTCCGATTGCCGATGTTTTTGTAGTTTGGGCAAAAAATGATGAAGGGAAAATTTGTGGTTTTATCTTAGAGAAAGAAATGAAAGGTTTGTCAGCACCAAAAATTGAAGGCAAATTCTCATTACGCGCATCAATAACAGGTGAAATAGTGATGGATCAAGTTCTCGTACCTGAAGAAAATATGTTTCCAACGATTCGAGGATTAAGTGGACCATTTGGTTGTTTAAATATGGCACGATATGGCATTGCATGGGGTGCTACTGGTGCGGCTGAATTTTGTTGGAATGCAGCGCGAAATTATGGACTTGATAGAAAACAATTTGGACGCCCATTGGCATCGAACCAATTATTTCAAAAAAAACTAGCTGATATGCAAACTGAAATCACACTGAGTTTACAAGCATCTTTGAGAGTGGGTCGTTTAATTGATGAAAAACAATTTAAACCAGAAATGATTTCTTTAATTAAAAGAAACTCTTGTGGTAAAGCTTTAGAAATTGCTAGAAATTCACGAGATATGCATGGTGGTAATGGTATTAGTGATGAGTTCCACGTAGTTCGTCATATGATGAATTTGGAGGCCGTGAATACTTACGAAGGTACTCATGATATTCATGCGTTAATACTCGGTCGTGCTCAGACAGGCATTCAAGCATTTAGTTAACGAATACTTAAAATGGCTTCAAAGATGACGTTTGAGGCTATTTTTATATTTTTACACATTAATTTACAAACAGGATCTCCATTTAAAGACAATTTACTTGAACTTTGAAGCCATCTTATAGACTATTCTAAATAAGATATGCAAGTTGCCGATAAAACAGTTAGTCCTGAGTACCCTCAACGGACTATTGGTCAATCTAATAAGGAATACTGAATGAAGTTTTTTAAAACACCTACGCTAATTTTAGTTTTAAGCGTTATTTGCTCTTCAACTGCTTTTTATGTGAGTGCATTTACTGTTGAGCAAAAATCATCCAATACGGATAAAACTGTCGTTAAAGGTGTAATTGATTTAGCTCCTGAAGCTAAACATAGAAGGGCGAGTCGTTATATCGCTTATTTTATGAAGAACCGACATTACAAAAAACAAACTTTAGATAATGATCAATCGGGGCTTGTTTTAGATAACTATATTAAATATTTAGATGGCAATAAAGCTTATTTCCTCGCATCAGATATTAAAGACTTTGAGCGTTATCGATATAAATTGGATGATGCGATATGGAGCGGTCTTGTTCAACCGGCTTTTCATATTTATGATGTCTTTCAACGTCGATGGGAAGAAAGAAATACTTTTGCAACTAAATTATTAGAAACTAAAATAGATTTTTCTGTAGATGAGGATTATTTTTATGATAGAGACGATTCCGCTTGGGCTAAGAATAATGCTGAGCTTGATGCTTATTGGACTAGTCGGATAAAAAATGATGCTTTAAATTTGGTTTTAGCAGATAAAGAAATTAAAGAAGTTAAAGAATTATTAAGCAAACGATATGCTGCGGCTATGAGACGAAGTGCTCAAGTTAATAGTGAAGACGTTTTTTCCTATTTTATGAATGCTTATGCCAATACGGTTGATCCTCATACTAGTTATTTTTCTCCTCGAACCGCAGAAAATTTTGATATTGATATGAAACTTTCATTAGAAGGAATTGGAGCAGTATTGCAAACTGATGAAGTTTATACAAAAGTAAATATGATTGTTACCGGAGGCCCCGCTGATAAATCAAAGCAACTTGCGATTGATGATAGAATTATATCAGTTGGTCAAGACAATGATCCATTAGTCGATGTTGTTGGGTGGAGACTTGATGATGTGGTAGATTTAATACGCGGCAGTGCCGGCACACAAGTGCGTCTTGAAATTGAATCTGCTAATGCTAGTGTGCAAGGGAAAACAAAGACAATTTCAATTATTCGTGAGAAAGTGAAGCTAGAAGAACAAGCAGCTAAATCAGAAGTGATTGAAGTACCTAGTTCTTTTTTTGCACAAGAAAACACAAAAACAATTGATACCAATATTGACACCAATAAAAATGCTTCTGAAATACCTAAACTTTTAAACGTTGGTGTAATTGATCTACCAAAGTTTTATATTGATTTTCAAGCAAAAAATGCAGGCGAGAAAGATTATCGTAGCACAACTCGAGATATCAAAAAATTGATTGAAAAAATGCAGCAAGAAAATGATATTCAAGCACTCATAATCGATTTGAGAAGTAATGGCGGTGGATCATTAGGTGAAGCTATTAGTTTAACAGGACTATTTATAGATGAAGGTCCGGTTGTTCAGGAAAAAGAACTTCAAGGTAAGGTTCAAGTGCTGCCTGATACAGATCCGGGTGTAGCTTGGGATGGCCCTTTAGCGGTGTTAGTGAACGGCTCTAGCGCTTCGGCATCTGAAATATTTGCAGGAGCAATTCAAGATTATGACAGGGGCTTGATCATTGGTGAGCAAACGTTTGGTAAAGGGACTGTGCAAAATGTTATTGACCTCAATTATTTTTTAAGAACTGAAGATAATAGTGCTGGTGCATTAAAATTAACTATCGATAAATTTTATAGAATCACGGGAGAAAGCACTCAGTTAAAAGGTGTTATGCCAGATATAAAATATCCAGATCCTATTGCAAGAAATCGTTTTGGCGAATCTAGTTATGATTCAGCTCTACAGTGGGATGTGATTGATGCGGTTGCATTTGAAAACGTTAATCGCGTTAGTCAATATGTTCCACTGTTGACTAAAATGCACTCAGAGCGAGTGCTTAAAAATCAAGAATATCAATATATCGTATCAGATATCCAAGAGCTAAATATCAAACGAGAAGAAAGTAAAGTGAGTTTAAGTATAGATAAACGTAAACAAGAAAGGTTAGATGATAAATCAAAACGTTTGTCTAGAGAAAATATCAGGCGAAAAGGTGCAGGTAAACTATTAATTAAGGAAATTGATGACGACACTGAATTGGTAGAGGTAGATGATGTTAAATTATATGAAACCGCTAATATTTTGTCCGATTTAATTTCTTTAAAAGCCAGCAAAAAAAACAAGTCTAATTTGGCTCAGGTCAATAAAAACAAAAACAACTCATAAAATAAAAAACATTTATGTCAGCAAAAAAGATACTGCTCCTATTATTAATAATCATTACAGGTTTAGTCTCTTTTTATTATTCAAGTATTAAAACAACTTTATATACCGCTACAGGATTTAGTGCAAAAAATGTATGCTCAGGTTATTTTATTAGCCAATTTTCCGAGAAAAATATTTTTCAAGAGGCGCTTATTCCAATTAGTTCGTTGTTCTCATTGGTTTCAAGCTCTATTAATGAGAATACAAAAAGTGTAAGAACCAATATATTTGGTTTTTTTGAAAGAAAAGCGATATATAAAAATGGTTTAGGTTGTACTTTATTAGCAATATCACAGCAAAACCTTGATAGAAGTGTTTTTACATTAGCCTCTATAAAAGAAAAAAAACTAATTTATTTCCTATAAAACTAAATTATCTTGAAGAAAATGAAAAGATTTCGACAATTCTTACAAATGCGTTTAAAGAGCCAGCGTTGGATGGTTCAAAAGAAACAAACAGCTTTAGAAATACGAAAGCTATCGTCGTGCTGCATAAGGGACAAGTTATTGCTGAAAAATATGCAAATGGTGTTACCCAAAAAACACCTTTACTTAGTTGGTCTATGGCAAAAAGTGTAACCAGTTTATTAGTGGGTATTTTGGTTAAAGATAAAAATTTAGATATTCACAAAGCAAATATAATGCCTACATGGGAGGAAAAAGTAGATCATAAAAATATTACTATAGATCAGCTTTTACGAATGAGTAGTGGTCTAGAGTTTAATGAACGCTATGGTGTAGGAAGTGATGCCGCAAAAATGTTATCGGTAGAAGCTAGTGCAAGTGATTTTGCGGCAAATAAGAAACTAGAATATCCAATAGATAGTCATTGGTCATACTCTAGTGGTACGAGTAATATTATCTCTGCAATTATCAAAGAAGAAGTCGGAGGCTCATTTCAATACTATTATGAGTTTGCTCAACAGCGGCTATTTAGACCTATAGGTATTGAGTCTGCAGTACTTGAAACTGATGCGTCGGGTATTTTTATTGGTTCTTCTTATATGTATATGACCGCTAGAGATTGGGCTAAATTGGGTCAGTTATGTTTACAAAATGGTCGATGGGAAGGGCGACAAATGTTACCTAAAAATTGGATGCAGTATGTAACGACGCCAACTAAAACATCCACGCTAAATCAATATGGAGCACATTTTTGGCTAAATGCTGATCCAGATGATAAAACTTTAAAACGTCATTGGCCAAGCTTACCAACTGATCTCTATTATATGTCTGGTTTTCAAGGTCAAACAGTCGCAATGATCCCGTCAAAAGATTTAGTGATTGTTAGATTAGGCTTTACCGCACAAGGTGTAGATAGAGGAACTGAGGAATTGATCCACGATATTATTGAGTTGTTATAAGGTTTAAATTTAGGAGAGTATTGAACGTAAGTTCAGAAGTTCAGAAATTTATAATCCAAATCATAAAATAAAAAAATTGGAAATGAAAAAAATATAAATGAATGCTATTTTTACCCGCCCAACATATTAGTTTCGAAAACCAACTCTGAGCTTTCCATTTATTTATTTTTTGTTTAACTGTATTTGATTTGACTAAATATTTACCAAGAATCAATCCAAAAACAACAAGGCTAAACCAAGGAAATAAAGGAACAAAGTCATCGGTTATTGCAGGCTTATTTCCAAGTCCCAACCAATAAACTAGCGGATGATTTAATTGGCTGGAGTCAAGGTTTAACCCTACAAGGAGATAGATGAATGAAATTATCCCCAAGTACACTGATGAAAAATTTATTAAAATTCGCCCCATTAAACTTGAGATAAAAATTAAATGTAAAATACCAAAATAAACATAGTGCTGGGGACGGACATAATAACTGAAAAGAGTAATTAACATCATGTAAGTAAATAGTAAGGCGAGACGTTTTGATAAAAGTGATTCAAAGAAGGTTTTGTTTTTATTATTCTTAGAAAGTACTAATCCAACGCCTACAAGCATTAAAAATAAAAAAACGATAAGCGCTCTAAAGCTTATCCAAAAATAATCTTGGGAAAAATCAATATTTAGTAGACCTATTTCATTCAATCCAAAACTTAAATGAAAAATAAACATAAGCCCAATAGCAATTCCCCGTATGAAATCTAGTAGCTCTAGTCGATTATTTGCTAGTTGTTTTAGCATGGGATTTAAACTGACACCTTTTAATTATTTGAACAATTTCATGAAATTTTGTTATAGTCAACCTAATCAATTATTATTAACTCAATTTGAATAAATATCAACTGAGTTAGCTTGAAAACGAGACAATTAGAAATTAAATGAATATCTGGTTAAATAAGCAAAAAATTAAAGTAGGGCAGTACATTATGCTTTGTACTTTGGTTTTTTTAAACATTAGTTGTAGTTTTACTTCTGAAGTCAACTATCATGGTTATTTTTTTCAGTCACAATTAGGTGATGACACTCCTGCATTTACTTATATTCTTTACTTAGGCGATATTACAGATAGAGACTCTGGTAAAAAAGGTGTGGGCGTTGTTATTGATACAAGAAAAGATGAGCGAGAATTAAGAGCCAGTAGTCGTCCGAAAGATGATGAAGATGAGGCATATTCGTTATCATTTAGAATGGAAGAAGAGGCTTATAAACGCCTTGAAATAAAGTTAACAAAGTTGCAGTATTGTGAAAATGATGTCGAATATACATTAAGTCAGTATGATTGGCTTAAGTATACTATAAAGGGCTATTGTAAATAGTCGTACCATTGACTTGGCAGGGCAAGAGCATTTAAATACCTTCAATAATTTCGGTTAATAATTTCTCATCCATCTAATGCTATTTTACGTTTTCTTTTTAAACTAGCATTGCTCGTTGCATTTTTCTTTAACAAATTAAGAGTTAATCGGCGAAAGGTACTCATCACTTCAGCACTATTTCCTCGCCTAATTCGAGATTCATCTTCTCTAAAACTGACATCCAATACCCAGTGAAGCTTATTCTCCACAGCCCAATGACTACGGACAGCATCAGCGGCTTTCTTTGGATTTAAAGCCAGTGAACTGATGTAATAACGTTTTTCAGTTGTCACTTTATTATCGGTTTCTCGTGTGGATTGGATTTCTATAATCGTTTTTAATTTGCTCCAGCGAGCACTGGTTGTTAACCATTTCTGATTGACCATTATTTGTCGGCAACGACGCGTTTCTATCCGTCCATGCCCTAAATCAACCTCTTCAACACTTTCCTCTTTTAATTCGGGACGCTTCTTTTGATAAAATAATTGTTTTACTTACTCGCTTAGCTCTCCTTGATTTCATTTTAATGCTAAAACATAATCAGCGCCTTGAGCGATAATTTTATCGGCTATGACCGTTTGGCATCCCATTGCATCAATGGTAATGATACAC
>CAZRPK010000084.1:0-12860 GCA_964601915.1 uncultured Kangiella sp.
ACATCTATTAATTCTATTTTGTTTGGTTCGACCCATTGACCATTGATGTAGAATTGATCGACTATTTTCATGGAATATTCCTTATGTTTTCTCTTGTTAACTAGATCAAATACTGACTATTCATCCTATTTTAACAACGTGAGAACTCTTTTCAATTGCCTTTTAATTACAAATAGAAAGAAATTAAATATTGTTATCCAACTATTTTTTATGGCTTTATTTAAAAATTATGTTGTTTTTTAACATCACAGTAAAGAATCATAAAAATATTTATGTCTACCAAGGGGAGTAACTTGCTCTTTATTGAGTTCGCTCGATGAGCTTTATAAACACAGCTAACTAACAACCAAATAATTTTAAATGTTTAAATGAGTTATTCGTTTAGTTTCTTTAAGAGAAGTCCATAAAATAATTTTCTTCATCTACTTTATAAAAATCAATGTCTGTTCTTCCATAATTATGTAAATCATTCAAAGTTACTAACTCACCATTGGCAACACCTAACCTATGCCTAAAATATTCACCTAATAAGCTATTGTTATGAGGTGTTTCAATTGCATGCCCTTGAGCATCTTTTTGTGCTCTTGTACAGATCAGTGTTTTTCCATCATCTGTTGATATAGTAAAGTGAGTTGCTCTTACTGGGAAAAAATCACTTTTATATATTTCAGATGACAGTTGAATATAGGCCTGATTTGGATTTCTATTGTATTTGTCTTTGTTCTTTTTTCTATGTCCCCAATTCAAACCAGAACTTGGAGCAACATCTCCTAGCTGCTGACTTATTAACGAAACAGTTATTTTTTCCAAACCAAAAGTGGAATCACATCCATTTCTGTCTTCTTTTATGGTTTCTTGGCTTGGTTGTACAATACGATTATCGCTATATCGAGCAATAATATCTTCCGCATCTTGATGAGTACAAAATACTGAGTCATCTATTAAGGATTGATAGTAATTATATGCTTGAATTGGATTACATTCCGTAACTACTTCACCTTGATGTTTACCAATAAAAGCTTGTTGAGAATAATTTACTGACCCAGTAAACCCTGTCATAGGCTCTTTATTACTAAGCCAAGAATAGACTTTAGAATGAACTGGAGAGCGATTAATCAAATAACTACATTCAAATTTACCAACTAACTCGTGCTCCATTAAATTTTTAAATCCAAGATGGTTTGTTTTTGAAAGTCCATCTCTAGCAGTCATTCCAATAATTAAATGTATATTAATATCAGAACCTTGTTGTTTTAAATTTTCTGCGTGATGAAATGCCATAGCAGATGAAGCATACCCAGATACTATATATAAATCATTTGCAGAATTTTGAGCTGGTTGCAATAACACTCTTGAAAATAAGCTTTCCGTAAATAGCTCCGTACTCATTACTAATACTCCAAATTAATATTTTTTTCAATTGCTTCATATTCAATTCCAGCAAATGTATTTAAAACTGCATCAAAAATTACTTTTACACCTTTTGGTGGCACAGCCATACCAATTTGCTTTCTAACACTTTCCTTTGAACCTTGAAAAATAAAATTATCAGGAAATGTTTGTAACCTTGCTCGCTCCCTATTTGTTAAAGCTCTATTTTCTTTCCAATGATACACATGAGTTCCACCTCCGCCACTTCCTGTAACTGTATAAGATGGTTTTTCAGGATGTAATCTTTTATATATTTGGCTTATTTTAGCCCCTTTAACATTTAGCTCTAATTCTTTTGGAAGCGCAGCATTAAAGGCATTTTGCCCAGCCTTAATATACTTTAATCGCTCAATAACTTGTGGTGCATGCTTTGTATGTTCATTATTATGAGCATCATTTAGTATTGGAGGCACTTCAATAGCAGTTTTAGCAGAGTTATCTATATTAGAAAATGGCTTGGGAGAGGGGACTTTAAATATTTTTTTAATATTATTTCGTATTCCGATAATTATAATTCTATGCCTTGCTTGTGGTACGCCATACTCTTCAAACTTATATAAGTGTGGTGTTATTTTATAACCACAATCTTCTAACTCTTTCAGTATTGTTTTAAAAGTATTTCCTTCATTGGAATTTCTTAACCCACCTACATTTTCCGCTAAAAACCACATAGGTTGAAATTTTTGTAATACCTTTACTCCATAACTATACAGCGGTCCAAATGTACCATCTATCCCTTTTTGCTCACCGACCATGCTAAAATCATTACATGGAAAGCCAAAAGCTAAACCATCAATATTTGATATTCGATCAAGTTTATTGAAATCTAAGTTTCTTATATCACAACAAACTACACTTTTAGATTTTTTCCCAACAATATTTTTTGAATATGTGTCACAAGTATCTTTGTCATAATCTGTTGCCCAAGCATGTTCGATTGTATACTCTTCACCGCTCATTGATAGGGCGTTTGCTTCTGTTGCTGCAAAACCTATTCCGCCCGGGCCTGAGAATAATTCTCCTAATCTGAATTTCATATTCTGTTCCTTAATATCGAGTCGAGTGTTTTTTTCAACATTTTACATCACGTTGCTTAAAAAAGCAGCTGTTATTTATGTATATAACAACCACCTTAGACGAGCGGAAATATCACCACAATGCAAAAAATTAACAATCTGATAGTGCTCTAATCACCCACATAAATAACATAATCAAGTGTGCTTGATTGAGACAAGCCCTGAAACTTTAAAATATTTTTTACAAAAAACCGATTAAGTTTTCAGCAAAGCTAAATCATTCAGAACATGACAATCTCGTTTGGGGAGAGTTTCACTAGTTAAGCTATGATCTAGAAATTTACAATCTAACGTACCTCCTTCCAAAAGCACTGAAATAATTTCCTCACTGAGAGTTTTTATTCCTTTATTTCTAATTGGATTACTTTTTTAGCACTCTTATTATTTTAGCTTTACTTACGCCTCTTGATTTTCCAAAAAGGTCACTCCCATATGCTATCGCATGCATCCATTGATGAACAACAGCTTTAGATTCTGTTCCATCAGGTGTGAAATGTTCAGCATAGTCATTTAATATTATTTCTATTTCTTCTAAGAATTGATTCATTAAGGTACACTTTAGTTCTTATAATTGGTTATTTGAAATCTACAATACATCACTAGAGTTCAAAAAATTAACAATCTTATAATGTTCTGTTTCTGCTACAAAATCGCCCGCATAAACCACATAACCCAGCGTATTTGACTGTGACAATTTCTGAAACTTTATAATACCTTTTGCAAATGATCGATTAAAGGTTTCTGATGATTTTATTTCTATTGCGGTTAGTTCTGCACCTTGCTTAAAAAGGAGATCAACTTCATGTCCGTTTGAATCTCTAAAGAAGTACAAATTAGGTGATAACCCTTGATTAAGCCTTTTTTTCAATATTTCTAAGATCACTAGATTTTCAAAAATATTACCTATTAGAGGATCTCTCGATACCATTTGAGGGGATTCAATATCTAATAAATAAGCCAGTAACCCAGTATCGGTAAAGTAGACTTTTGGTGATTTAATAACTCTTTTACCAAAATTAGCAAAATAAGGTTCTAATCTAAAAATAATGAAGGAGGCTTCTAATATAGATATCCATTCTTTTAGAGTTGTGCTGCTGGTTCCAACATCATTTGCTAAAGAGTTGAGATTAAGTATTTGTCCTACTCGGCCCGCTAAAAGCTTCATAAATTTTTCAAATTGAGCAATGTTTTTTAAATTAATTAACTGCCGTACGTCTTTTTCTACGTAAGTCCTAAAATAATTAGCATAGGCACGAGTAGGGTTCATTTTATCGTTATATATTCTTGGAAAAAAACCGTTGAAAATAAAATCTTCCTTACTCTCCATTGTATTTACAGACAAAACTTCAACGATAGTTAAAGGAAGTAATGTCAGAATAGCGGTTCGACCGGCTAATGATTGAGATATATCTGCACTCAGTTTAAGTTGATGTGAACCCGTTAAAATATAACGACCTTTGCGGTTATCATTGTCAACTAATGTTTGTATGTATGAAAGTAGTTCTGGAACCCTTTGAATTTCATCAAAAATAGCATAACTTGTAGCGGATTTTAGAAAAGCCCTAGGATCTTCGGTAGCAAACCGCCTGATATCAGGGTCTTCTAGTGAATAATAACGATGCTCTGGGAAAGCTTGCTTGGCTAAGGTTGTTTTGCCTGATTGTCTAGGTCCGATGATAGTGACAACCGGATATTCTTTGGCTACTTGCAATAATTCCGATGTCATTTCTCTTTTGATCATCTTCATAGACTAAACCATAGTTATGTATATTTCAAGTTCAACTTTAATATTACATAAATTTAGCTTCCTGAGAGATATAATCTTACATATTTTCTATCAAGCAGTGATTTTACAAACCCATCGCATTCTTAATAATCACTTCCTTCGCCATCGGTATTTTATCGAGCGCTGACATAGCAAAATTTCTGAGCAATGTCACTGGCATGCTTTGATTAGCAAATAATTGTTTAAAGCCACTCATGGCATTTTGCATTAATAAATTTTCTGTTTTCCTTTCCCGTTCGAATGGCCGAAGGTTTTCTTTTTTACCAATATCTCTTTGTTGTGAAATTAACTTGTTCAATATCTAAAGCGTCGTGGGTACGAGTATCTAGGGCAACAAATTGATTAAAATCAGTAGCAATCACAAAACGAATTTTGTCACGAGTAACTGATGGTTCTTTTTTCATATTATCAATATCAGATAAAACACAATCACCTTGGCTTTGCTTAAAGTAAATATGGCGCTTAGCTCTTACTTCACCTTCAACCTTAGCTAAGTTGCGTTCACCTGATTTAATACGACCTATAGTTGTTTTACGATGACCATAAGCCGCCATTAGTTCGTATATAAATTCATCTTTGTTAACTTCGTTAGCAATAATATCCGAAGCTAATTTTTTAACTGTTTCTTCTATTTGGGTAATATTCACTTAATAATCCATCATTTCTATAATTTATTATAATCAGGGCAATATGCTAAGTATTAACTGTAAGCGTATATAATTCGTTAAAATCTGAGTCTGTAACTGTGCCTGGTAGCAAGGCATTTAAACTCAGGTTTCTCTTTTTATTTAGTAACCTATTCAAATTAGCATCGAAAGAATGATCGCCATATTTAGGGTGTATCGCTATTGGTATATAAACGTATACAGGCTTATTTTGCCCTATTCTATATGCTCTATCTGTGCTTTGATCTTCTACAGCAGGGTTCCACCACCTAGTAAGATGTATGACATGATTTGCTGCGGTAATTGTAAGCCCAACCCCTCCAGCTTTTGGAGAAAGTAACATAACGTCAAATTGACCTATTTCTCCTTTTTGAAATTCATCAACGTATTTTTTTCGTGTATTACCATCTACTTGACCATTAATTCGAAAAGGTCTTTTTTCAAGTTGATAGCGCTGTTGTAAATAACCTGACAGGTATTCTTGTACATTGATGGTTTCGCAAAAAACCAGTGCTTTTTCTCCTTTTTTCTCAATATCATCCAATATTTGAATAAGTGACGTTAATCGAGCAGAGCGTTTAATAACACCATCGTTTATGCCGGAGCCATCAAATTCTTCCGCAACTAAAGAAGCTTTTCTAATTTTTTGAATAAATTTGAGTACTGCACCTGCTTTACCTTTTTCTAACTGAACCTCTTTAACGATATTTTCATATTCTTGAGCCTGTAATTCAGGCATTACCATAGGTACTTCTTTAATTATTTTTTTCGGAAGACCTTCAATATGATCAACTTTCATTCTTCGAAGCATTAATGGTGGAGTACTGCGTTCTACTAGAAGCTCTTTTAGGCGTTGAGCTTCAAGAGGATCAGCTTCTGCTGGTTTAACATATTCATTATGAAAATGGCTTAACGAACCAAATAACCCAGGTTGTGCCGTATCAACAATACACCAGAGATCTGCAAGTTCATTTTCAACTGGCGTACCTGTTAGCATTAACGTGAAATCTGACGATAGTGATTTTGCCATTTCAGTAACACGAGATACTGGGTTCTTGATTTTTTGGGCTTCGTCAAATATTGTGATACCCCAGTCAATTGAAATAAAATATTTAATCTTATCTCTCAGTGTTTCATAAGTCGTTAATACCCAATCAGCATCGGTGAGTCTTTCATTTCTTTCTATCACATTTAAGTCTTTTAATTTTCGTATATTTGATCCGTAGGCTTCAAACAATTCACCAATACCTGGATTATGCAAATGAGTGCTCGCTTCATCACGCCAATTTTTTAATAATCCTGAAGGAGCAACAATAAGAAATGGTTTATTGAGATAATCATTATTTTCCATTAACTGCTTAACACCCGCCATAAAGGTTAATGCTTGGATCGTTTTTCCTAACCCCATATCATCAGCCAATAGCGCACCGACTGAACCAGACTGCCAATGATTAGCTAACCAAGCTAAGCCAAATTTTTGATGCTCATATAAGCTAGTTGTTTTTAAACGTTGTGGTAATTGCGGTACTTCTGGTCTAGGGCTTTTCTTTATGACTTCAAAATCAACATCTTCTATATTATCTTTCAATATTGGTGCTTCAACCGCTAGAGCAAAGTCTGGTTTATCGCCTTTATCTTCAAAGGGCTTTAACATTTTGATTAATAAATTTTTTACTTCAAGTGTCACGGGAACGGTTTGACTTTTAAATGTTATGTTTCCTTTTTCATCATCCAACGCTGTTTTGATTAATTCCAATAACTGTTTCATTTCTTCAACAGTAAAATTAACCATTATATCTTCGATTGGAAAAAACAAACGTATTTCATCGTCAGGCACCCAATCACCGTCACGCTTAACCACATATGCACATAATTTTGGTTCCCAGATCCCTATTTGCTCAATTCGTTGACTAATAAATTCTGGTGTTTCAACAAAAATTGCATCTAGCTCTTCTGGTGTTTCATCTAAATCCAGAGAGTCGTTTATGTATTGATGAGGGTTAGCAACAAAGGCTAGCCTTTCTTCAGAAGATTTTTTTTGAAACTCTTTGATTACATTGAGTACTTTGCTTACTCGTTCAGGTAAAACAACATAGGTGCCATTGCCAATTGCATAATTACTTTTAGCACTATTCCATTTTTTAAATTGTTGTTCAAACTCTTTTTGCTTAGCTTTTGGTACGGCATACTCTACGTCTGATTGCCCTTGAATATC
This sequence comes from uncultured Kangiella sp., assembly GCA_964601915.1. Classification (GTDB taxonomy): domain Bacteria; phylum Pseudomonadota; class Gammaproteobacteria; order Enterobacterales; family Kangiellaceae. Next base: position 7,174 of record CAZRPK010000084.1, read on the forward strand.
CCAAGTTTTTTCAGAACTTGGTTTAATTAATAGGGGATTAAAAGCGCCATGCTCCCTTATATCCAAGGTTAACCTATCGGCACGGAAAATTGTTATTGCGCTTAACTGTCCTTCAACAATTGAGTCTTCAGGTAATAACTCTTGAACTTCACCCCACCGAACGAACCTTTCGTCCATATCATTAGCTGGAACCAAGTTAAAATAGTCTATTCGTTTAATAATGCTGAAAATAGGCTCTAATATTAGTTGCTGTTCTAAACCCGTTTTTAATAAGACGCCATCTATTGTTGTGCCTAAAAATGGCCTTCCTTCAGGACGTAATAAACGATAATTTAGTTTAAATCCAGATCTGCTTATTAAACCTTCTGCACTGATCTTTAGCTTGGCGTGACTAACTATTGGTAAACTAAGCTGTTTGGTTTCTATTTCAGTGAGTGTTGCAATAAATTGATCCGAACAAACAATCTTATTGTCAGAAAATTCAGGCCGGTAAGATTTATCACACTCACGAAATAGCGCATCAACTAAAACAACATTATCACAATGAGTGATTTGATATCGCCCCCATGTACTAGGCAGCAAATATTTATTTTCATGCTCAACTTTAAACTCAAACCCATTGGCAATTCGAGACCAGTTTAAAATAGCCTTATTAGTCATTCATATAATCCTTGGCAGTAACTTTAATTCCTGTTAAATAACGTATGTGCGTAGATAATTTTTCTTGCCATCCGCCTGTTTCATTACCATGGTGGGCACCAGTATGATCACAATTGGCGATTACAACTTCTCGATTATAATGTTTCTCATAAAATGCTGGTGCATACTGAGAGCTGTTCCACACACGATAACTTCCTGAATGACTCCACTCAGTTAAAATCAAATCGCCAATCTTCATTATCAGCATACTATGTTTTGAATCCCCACCAGATAAAGAAGCATAGTTGTGCTTCCCTTTTATGAAGTTCGGAGCCTGAGCATAAGCCCTACGACCTAAAGCAAACCACGCTTCTTCAACGTAGCCTTTCTTAAGGTAAGCATTCCAGAATCTCTTGCGGTATCTCCAATGCCTATCTGAATTCGAGTCTGTTTCAGCAACATGGCTAAGAAGATTGAAAAAATCTTCCATGGTCTTTTCAACTAGCCAACTTTGAAAAACTTTTCTAGCTTCATCACTTACACCATGCCAACCTGATAGCTCTATTCTCGGATCACCGTAATGTGTTAAAAAAAAGGTTTTTAATGCATCTTTAACTGTAGGTTGAATTTGAATATTATGTAATGACGTTAACATTGAGTTTGCTGTTTCAATTCTAAATTCAGGGTATCTTAATTTCTCATCTAATTCTGAAAATTCAACTAGATTAGAAAACATCTGCATTTTTTGGCTAAAAGAACTCCTATTGATGTAATTATTGAAGCCATTGAGGTACCCACTTAATATAGCTAATGAAAATCGACTTGTACTTAGACCATCAAGCAAGCCTCTAGTCTTCAATTCCAATTCGATTTCACCAGAGCGTACAACACTTTTAATAATTACGACATGTGCATTTACATCAAGTGTATTACGTCGAAGCAGTTCACCAGATAAACGTGAAACTTTTCTATTTTTACTTTTGATAAGTAAAGATTTTATGTGATTTTGTACTTCACTTATGTATTTTTCTTTGTAAGGATAAGAAAATAAATAAGCATTATAAAAAGCAACAATAAATATATAACTATCAGTTTCATGAGTCAGACTTTTGTAAAAGCTCATGAAATCTCTAAGCTTAATGAGAGGTTTATCATTATCAAATTGATCAAATAAAACCCAGGGAGAATGATTTATATCGTACCGAGATAAAGTGGCAACATCTTTTGTTTCAAATGCTATTTTTAGACGATTATATATCTGCATGAGAGAACTTTTAGTCGGTTTTTCGATATCACTCTCAATAATGATTTTAGTGATCTCATTTGTGGCTTTTATCAACAGAGATTCACTGAGAGCAGGAGGTGTATTCCAACTTTCGATTTCTAGTGATTGAAAAACTGATTTTGCAAACATTAATTAACACCTTCAGCATTAATGTTTTTTTGAACATCTGTTAATGATGGAGGGGTCATGATAAAACGTAAATCAATTCGTCTATTTGTAGGGTCTGATTTTGGGTAAGAATAACTATGCCCTTTTACAGGTCTTCCTTCACCATATCCACTTACAGAGAAAATTGGCTGAGAATTAGTATTTACTATTTGATTTAACACTGTATTAGGAATTAATACTCTATATGCTGTTATTGCTCGACTAGCTGACAAATCCCAGTTATCTTTATATTTGTATGACTTCATTGGTACGTTGTCAGTATGGCCTTCAACAAAAATAGAATCTATTTTTCCAAGAAACTCTTCAAATCCTTCACAGTCATGATGAGTTGGTGGATTGTTTGCGTAACAAGGAATAACAGCATTTAGAACAGAACCTATAATTTTAAGGTTATATTGATTTTTTTCATCTAAAGACGCACTAGCTGTTTGAAATTGCACTGCATTTTCTGTAAGCCTTAGTACGCCATGTTCCACATCTATTTCTACAGAAATATTTTCATTTACTAACTTATTCTTTAAAATCTGTAGTAGATCACTTCTCGTTTTATCAGTTTTAGCAAACCTTTTTACAATCTCAACTTGTGTCTTAGTAATTTCTTTTTGTTTTTGAATTGCCTCTTGAGCATGGATGTTAATCTGTTTTTGTTTTTGTATCGCGTCTTGAAAATTAATTATAAAAGCTACCAACGTAATGATAAATATAAATAGCAAGCCAGACATCATATCGCTTATAGAAATAAGATAGCCTGCTCCTTCATCTTCTAGTAAATCATGTTGACTCATTGCTTAATCCTTTATTAAATAGTCACTTTTTTTCCATTAGTTGTAGCTGAAGTAATCTGCTTCAAAAAATCACTGCTGTGTCGATCTAAGCCATCACCTAAAGATTCTATTGAGTCGCTTATTTCTTTGGATGCGAATGCCAGTTCTTTAACAACTTTTGCAGCATGTTTATCTAATTCAATAAGGTATTCATTTGTAGAGCGAGCATATTGAGACATGCCATCGTTTAAATTATTGAACATGTTTCCCAATGACTCATCTACTGAGGCAAACCTATCTTGATAGTCTTTCCAATTTTGTTTAATTTGCTCTTGTGTTTCCGTAATTAATACATGAGTTTGCTCAATATTTTTACTAGTATTAACAAATTGTTCAGCAATATTGTTTGATTGTGATATTAATTCACTTTGACTATCTACTGTTGAGTTTACATTTTCTAAAACATCATTGGTTTTTTCTATAACATTTCCAGCAGCAAATACCGTTTCTTTAATTCTTTCATGTAATTCACTATTACTTTCATTCAACCCTTTTTGAGCTGAAACTGCATTACCAAGTTCACCAGACAAGTCATTGATTTTATTCGATGCATTCTCGGCAACATTTGTCATTTCGGTCATGATGAACGCCGCAGTTTCATTCATTGACTTATGACCTTCTGATAAAGCAACTAATTGTTCCTCAAGTTTGTCACTTATAGTTTTAATCGTCTCAGCCAGAGACTGCATTTCTACACCCGCAGTTCCTGAAATTGAAGCTGCAAATTCGGCCATTACTTTTTCAATGGTTTCATCGTTTGCTGACTTTTGGCTTTCGGTTAACTCATTAATAGCTTCAACTAAAGGTGCCGCAACTTGCTCTTGCATAATTTGCCCCATAGTTACAGCTAAATCATTAGCAAAGGTTTCAAGAGCAAAAGATTGTTTTTTTGATTCTTGCAATACCTTATTTGAAAGTCTTTCCGCAGAAAAATACTCTACTCGCTCGTCAATTTCGGATACAAAATATTGACATAACCTATCGAATTCATGAATTTTATTTTTTTCTGCTTTAGAAAAAAACATTGATGATAATAAACCTACAATTGAGGTCAGAAAAGCTAAAGAAGCGCCTGACAAAAGAACATTTAAGGCTTGTTTGGCTTCCTTAATATTGTCTGCACTTAGACCTGGAGACGCAATATATATCCCTGCGACCAAACCAATAAAAGTACCTACTATACCTAATCCTGTGAGTATATTAGGGAAAGTATTAAACCAACGCATATTAACCTTTGACCATAAAATATATCGTTGGTTAAAATAGGTAGATGTATGGTGCGTATTTAGGATTTTCTCATTACCGTCTTTAGGCTCAAAATCTTCACCAGGTATTAATAATGTTTCATTAAACTCACGCCAAGCGTCACTTAAATAGGCAGTTTCTGACATCAGCTTATTAAATTGTGAATCATAAAAAGCACAAAATTCCGCTTTTGAATGTCCAGATTTTGCGAGGACTTTATTAATGTGATTAAATTCACTGATTATTGGGTTTATTTTTCTTGAAAACACACTGTACTGATAGAGTGCAAATACAATAATTGCGGTTAGAACTACAATAACAGTATTTGTTTCAATAAATAACGAGGCTAAAAATTCCATTTACATTTCCTTTTTTATTAATTTATATATCCTGGTGCAATAATCAAATTTTCTGCACCATAAAGTGCCTGCCTATTTTTTAGCCACAAATGGTATTCGCCACCTATTAACGAACCAGTATTTGTACAGTCTACATTCCATCTGCGCAATAAATAACCAACCAATGCTGCTCGTATCGTGACTTGCAAAGCACCTTTTTCCATTCCATAATCAAGCTCAATCGCTTTCTGGTATTTAACATTATTAGGGTGCGGTATTATTTCCAATTCCATCTTTCGCATCCACTGATTATCTTCTAATTCTTTTTCATGCTCATCAATATTATCAGAACTTAAATTCGCTTTAGAAATGCGAGTAATTACAAAATCTCTAAATGATTTAGTTTTTCGGTCAAACGCTCTAACATGCCAACGCAATCCATTATCAATTATTGTATGAGGAATAATTTCTCTTGATTTAGATCCAGATGATAACGAAGTGTAATTAATTGAAATGGCTTTTTTATTGATGATAGCTTGAATCAATTTGGCGATGATAAAAATATCAGGCACATTGAGCTGCAAAGGTGACTCAACTGGAATGGCTATTTCCATGACACCTTCAAACCCATCACTGATATTGTGAGCTAATTTGGCAAGAGTCTGCTTTGAGTTATATTCAAATAAAGGTTTAAATGATGATGACTGATAATAGATTCTATCTTTTGAATTAAATTCAATATTCTGCGGTACAAGTTCTTTATATAAAGAAAGATCCCTTGTCGCGTTAGCTAACCCCATTTCAAATTTTAGAGTTAAATCTTTACGGCTAATAGCACCTTTAAATAATAAGCAAAAATCAATAAAAGACAAACGCTGCTTTTGAGAAAAGCTTAGCTCAATGTCCTTATTATCATTTTGTGTATTTTTCCCTAAAACACTCATTTCAAAATTAGTTGATACCTATCATCATTTTGATGACCAATATAAGCTATCTGAACTAAAATACAACTTGTTTCTGACGGTAATTTAGAAACCTGCGACGTTCAATTTTTAACCAACGTATGGACATCAATCAAATAAATCAATATTACAAAGCTCTTTTAAGGGCATTTAACTAATAAGAACCCAGCAGGGACACCCATTAGAAAACTCCGGTCAAGAAGATATACGTGTTCCCTCATGTTTT
>CAZRPK010000085.1:0-12674 GCA_964601915.1 uncultured Kangiella sp.
TACCGGCATCGAAGTCACCGTACTTTTTAAGCCAATCTAATTTTGAATGACCAAAATCCTCAATATCTTCCCAACCCTCAGCACCAGAGACAACAGCGCTTATAGCGAGTAATAGAATATCTAAAAGTCGGTGTTTTTTGCAACGCTCTATTCGAGGGTCGGCTATGGATCCAAAGTGGTGTAAAAACGAATCATTCATTATCAATTTGCTCAATATTTTGTTAAAAAGATAATGATCTGATCGAAAAATATTAGATTAGTTCCCTGAAACGAATAATATTATAGAATAATTAAGATTTATAATGATCTTGCCGTGACCAAAAGCCCTATGCAGGTTTATTAGTACGTTTACCTAGAAGCATTCTTCTTTGGTTATCTCGTACAATTAGATCTATTGAAATCAACGGAGTAGAAGCAACTACTGCTTTAAATACAGATTTAGGTAATGAAATAACTCTGTATTTAACAACGAAAGCTATCTTGGTTATCTAAAAACCATTGATAAGTTTGCTTTAACCCTTCTTCTAAAGTAATCGAAGCTGACCAACCTAAAGATTTCAAACGATCTACATTCATTAACTTACGAGGTGCGCCATCAGGTTTAGTTGTGTCGAAGGATATAACTCCTTCAAATCCGGTAACATTGGCAACAGTCTCTACAAGCTCACGAATAGTGCAGTCAATCCCTGTACCAACATTAATATGGCTTAACATAGGCTCCGTGTTAGCAAGATAAGTTTTTTTATCAAGTTCCATCACATATATCGAAGCTGCGGCCATATCATCGACACATAAAAATTCACGCATCGGATTACCACTACCCCAAGCAACGACTTCTTTATCGCCATTAATTTTTGCTTCATAGAAACGACGTAGCAAAGCTGGGATGACATGAGAATTCGCTGGATGAAAGTTATCATGTGGTCCATATAGGTTTGTAGGCATTACACTACGATAATCAACGCCATATTGGCGGTTATATGATTCACATAGTTTGATTCCAGCAATTTTAGCAATAGCATACGGCTCATTAGTTTCTTCAAGTAGCCCCGTAAGCAATGCGCTTTCCTTCATTGGTTGAACTGCTAACTTAGGATAAATACATGAAGAACCTAAAAATAAAAGTTTTTGGACACCATTAGCGTAAGCTTGATGAACAACATTGGATTCCATCATTAAATTTTCGTAAATAAACTCCGCAGGAAAAGTATTATTGGCATGTATGCCACCAACTTTTGCAGCAGCCAGAAATACAGCAACTGGCTGTTCTACTTTAAAAAACTCAAACACATCCTGCTGGCAAACTAAGTTTAATTCTTTATGTGTACGCGTAATTATGTTCGTATAACCTTTTTCAACCAGTTGACGAACAATTGCGGAGCCAACCATACCGCGATGGCCGGCCACATAAACTTTAGAATTTAAATTAAGCATTAATTTAACCTTGATTTTCTATTGAAATAGAAACATTGTGACCGTGTTTTATTAATAGTGCGTGTTGCTTAGCTTTATTTAAATCATTTTGAACCATTTCACTACACATTTCTTCAACTGTAATTTGCGGAATCCAGCCTAACTTTTCTTTCGCTTTTGTGGGATCGCCTAGTAACGTTTCAACTTCAGCTGGACGATAATAACGAGGATCTACACGAACAACCACATCACCAACTATAAGCGCAGCAGCATCATTACCTTCTATAGCTGTAACTGTAGCAATTTCTTGTTCACCTTCACCAGAAAATTCGAGTGTAATACCTAATTCTTTGGCAGAAAGGCGCACAAATTCACGAACAGATATTTGTTTACCTGTCGCAATAACGAAATCATCAGCAATTTCTTGCTGTAACATCATCCATTGCATACGAACATAATCTTTTGCATGTCCCCAGTCACGAAGTGCATCCATATTGCCAAGATACAGACAACTTTCTAAACCTTGAGAAATATTTGATAATGCTCTAGTAATCTTACGCGTAACAAATGTTTCACCTCGACGCGGTGATTCATGGTTGAATAAAATACCGTTACAGGCGTACATGCCATATGATTCACGATAATTCACTACTATCCAGAAAGCGTACATTTTGGCAACGGCGTAAGGTGAACGCGGATGAAATGGTGTCGTTTCAGTTTGTGGAATTTCTTGTACTTCACCGTAAAGTTCGGAAGTAGAAGCTTGGTAAAATTTTGTTGTTTTTTCCATCCCTAAAAAGCGTATTGCTTCTAACAAACGTAATGTGCCTATAGCATCAACATCTGCAGTATATTCAGGGCATTCAAATGAAACAGCAACGTGAGATTGCGCACCTAAATTATAAACTTCATCAGGCTGAATATCTTTTATAATACGGGTTAAATTTGATGAATCGGTTAAGTCTCCATAGTGTAAAAAGAAACGTTTATTATCTTCGTGACTATCTTGATAAATATGGTCAACACGTACTGTATTCAAAGATGAAGCTCTACGCTTAATGCCGTGAACTTCATACCCTTTTTCCAATAACAGTTCAGCAAGGTATGAGCCGTCTTGCCCTGTAACGCCAGTAATTAATGCTTTTTTCATTTTAGTTTTTTAACCTCTATTTTTTAACTTTTAACTATTAACTATTACAAGTTTATATTCTATGATATTATTTCTAATATTTTATCAGTATGTGATTTATTACTCATAACTGAGACAACTGATTCTCTAGCATTTACTTTGATTGCATCTAGAGCCTTAGTATCTTTCATTATAAAATTGAAAATAGCTTGTGCTAAAGAATCTACATCACGATTTTCAACGACAAAACCATTATTATCATCTTTGATTAATTCTGGGCAAACCCCCATAGAAAAACTGACAACAGGAATTCCTGACATTAATGATTCACATACCATCATAGGTCCCGTATCTTCTATTGAAGTACAAATAAATACATCCGCTGATTGATATAATAGATTCAACTCTTTTTCTGTGTGGGCATATGGGTATCGTCGAATTTCAAATGGTATTCTTCTATCAATATGTGCTTTTTTTTCACCCGGTAATATAATGACTGGATGAATAAATTCAAGTTTTGAACCTTCCAACAACCCCCTTAGTTTATCAAGAGCTAATAAAAAATATTTCCCACCTTTTCTTTCGTCATCAACATTGACAGCACCAAAAAATAATTTTAACGCTCCTGCACTATCAATTTCTTTTTGATTATAAACAGGTTTAAAAACTTCATCATCAATTGGCAGATAACATACGTCAATCTGTTTAAAAGGCATTGAACTTGCTTTTATTTGTTCAGCAACCCATTGATTAGATGCAATAGCATTTATACCTAACTCTTCAACCAACTGTTTTTTATTATGAAAATACTGTTCTGGACATTGAAAGGGATTATATGAAAATGTAGCAGGGCAATCACTGCATTTATCCAAATACCCCTTACAATCCCAAGCATAGTGGCAACCACCAGTAAGTGGAGCCATATCCATGGCATACCAATAAATAGAACAATTATAAGTTTCTTTAATGTGTTTAATATCAGCCAAAGAAACAAAGTTTGCCACCCAATGCAAAATAAGCACATCAGGTTTAAATTCTAGTGCTTCTATTGAAGATATGATGTTACCTGCAGAATTATCAGCAGGACTATACATATTATACTTCTCTCGATATTGAATGCGCCTTATAAATACCTCTATTAACTTATTGAGTTTTAGTTTGGAAGGTGGCACATTAATATTATAAACATCCTCTACCTTCGAGCGCCTGAACTTCACTAACATCTTCGAGTTTATATTTGCATTTAATAATGCTGAATGAATTCGCAAAGCAGCCTTTCCTGCTCCTCCATAATCATGAGTAGAAAGATGTAAAACACTTAATTCAGGCACTATATAACTCCATAAAGTTCATTAACACATTGCAATAGTCTGACCCTAAATATAACTTACAAAAACTATTTCCGCATTCTAAAATCAAGTGCTCCACTTTGGACCGTACCTCCCCCTATCGAACGAGGCCTTCACGTATTAAAAATAGGGTATCCGTGCATTCTAGACCGAAGAATACTGAACAGCGAACACGCTTTGGTCACTGGGAAAGCGACTCGGTTATCTCCAGTTGCCGAAAGCTTGCTCTTAACGTGCTAGTTGAGCGGAAAACCCGCTTGACTCATATTAGTTTAATGAAAAACAAGACCGCTATGGTGAATCATCAAACCATTGTAAAACGATTAAAAACTATAATCACAAAACCGTTATTTCAATTACTTATGACAATGGAAGTGAAAATATTTTACATGAAAAAACTAATCAACAATTAAAATCTAAATCATATTTTTGTGAGCCTTATCATAGCTGGGAAAAAGGCAGTGTTGAACAAGTCAATGGACTCACTAGAAGATTCATTCCGAAAGGAACTGATTTTAATAATATCTCCATAACTTTCATTAATAAAATTGAAAAACTATTGAACAACCGACCTCGAAAGTGTTTAAATTATCAAACGCCCTACGAGGTCTTCAGAAAAGAGTGTGGTGCACTTACCGATTGAATGTGGCATTACTTACTCACGTTTTCTTAAGAAGCTCATAAACCTTTTAGCCATATCATAAGTATTAAAGGTATTTGTCACTTTATCAAATGCATTGACAGCATAGACTGCTAAGCAAGCCTTATTGTCAGATGCCCAAACCAGAGATGTTGCCAAAGACTCTTTAGATCCCATATCAAAAGAAATGCCACTTACATCTTCTTCAAAGACTGCTACTTCAGGCATATGAGCTACTTTTTCATTATGGATAATTGCAGGTAAACCTAGGGCAAAAGCATGAATAATGCTTAGACCTACAGCACCAGGATAAACAAACACATGACATTGACCTAATATGTTAGTTATTTCTTTTTCGTCCCAAACTTCTCCATGTAACTCTATATTTAATCGTACAGCCTTAGAGCTGATATTTACAATATCAGCTTCAGTAACATCACCAATTACATTTAGTCTAACCTTTTTAGATTTTTCGCAAGGCATGGTTAATAATGCATTAATTAATAAATCAAAATGTGATTTACTTGTAATTCGTCCTAAAAAAGCTACTTGCAATATATTCTCTTCATATTTGCATGTATTCAATTTATAACCATTACGAATTTCATTAACGTTTAAACCATTGTTAAGACCGCACATTGGAGATTTTATTTTACTTCTTAATAATTCAGCTTCATTTTCGGTGTATAAAATAACTCTAAAAAAACTCATTAATTTAAATCGGATATAGCTACCTAAGCTAGAGCTTGTAGATGACCATCCATGCCCCCACCAAACAACATCAACTCCAATCAACTTCAACCAAAAACCTAAAATCATATTACTTACGTAGCGTGGGTTACCACAAAAAACAAATTTGTCATTTCTATTTAATTTGAGTTTTAAAATATCATATACTAAAGACTGCCAAAAAAATCGGCCAAAAAGAGAACTATGTTTAACTAGATTATAGTCAATCTCCGGAGGTAAGTTTTCCATAGATTTAGCCCCAGTATTTGCTACTTTAGACGCATAAACTATAATTTCAAATTCATTGTTATTTAAGTTAATTATTTCATCAATAAATCCTTTCCTATACCTTCCCATTGCTGGTTGCGATATTACGACTCTTCTTTTCATGCGCTATATCTCACTTATTTTACTTGGCGTATTAACTAAAAGACTGAATTTCATTGAACTAAAGCATATGATGACTACTAAATACCAGTACTCTAACGCTCCTAAAATAGTACCCGTAAACATACCTGCAAAAATATAAAAGAGCACACAATACTTCAAAAATATCGACGCACTCTCATCATTAGTATTACGATTTTTTAGACATTTAAGTTTACGAAAAACAAATACATTTAACGTGGTAAAAACTAATAAACCAATTATTCCTGTGGCCATTAATATTTCTAACACCTGATTATGAGGATAAAACTTATACTCTCTTTCTATTATAAGATCGCCAAAAATTGGATTGTTATAAAACTGCTCCAAAGCTCCATTATACATCTGATAGCGTATTTGAGCGCTTTGATCATCTTTACCTCCCATTGCTAAATAATTGTCTATCACATCAATTTCCGGCACTAATATTGACATTAAAAAAATGCCCATAGCAGCACTTAGTGGTAATAAGAGACTAAACCAAAGTATCTTTTTAAAACTAGCTTTTGACAGTATGGTCACTATTAATACCAATATTAATGAAACAAAAGCTCCTCGTGATCCCGATAACAAAACCCCAATAAGACCAATAAGCATACCTGTCACTAAAAATAGCCTTTTTTTATGCTGTATTTTCATTAAACCAAATCCTAGAATAAATAGAACAGCAGAATATCGTCCTAAAGATATTGGATTAAGCCGTTCGCTAGAAAGACGTTGACCACCTTCCCAACTGCCATTAAGTATTTGAAAAGCGGAAATAGACAGAGTAAATACAACACCAAAAAGCAAAATATAAAAACTAATGTGAAACAAATACTCTAAATCAATTTCATTATAAGAACGAGCTAAAGATATTAGAGGAATAAAAACTATAAAATAACCTAATGTAACATATGAACTTATAGTATTGTCATCTAATAAGTGTTCTTGAAACATAGCATCGAAAATTAAGCGGCAGGTGTAAATAAACCAAAAAAATAACAATAGTAAAAAAGCATGTTTACCTCGTGTGTCTATATAAGTTTTTCTATTGATGAAGAACATTTGGTAAATAAAGACAAGTGCTCCACCCAGAACAGCCATTCTATATAGAATAGTTATCGGTGAAAATTCTGAATTTGGCGAAACAATTTCTGCAATAGGTGCTATTAAGCAATAACCGAAAAGAGCGAAAGCAACATAAAAAAGAAAAAGATTACTATTGTTAGCTCGCATATCGCATTTCATTTGTGACTAAGTGATAATATTCGACGGAATAAAAAGAACATAAACTACTTAACTCTCTGAAAAAAAAGCTTTATACGATAAATAATAGATAAGATAACACTTACAATTCCGTAACGAGATATAACTTGTTGATATTTTTCATAGCGTTTCCGGCAAGAAACTTTAGCACCTACTCCATCAGGCTCTGTTTCTGAGATGATTTCTTGTAAATATAGTCCACCATCCTTATTGTGCAGTATATGGTCAACAACATATCCATAATCACCATATAGTTTAGAGCCAAAACTGTATTTGATATCCAGACTTTTTCTAAAAAACATTGACTGATGACAAGTATGTATAATTCCTACTTTTAACTTTCCTAGGTCTTGTGCAAAGCTAACCTTTCCGGCTTCGATTTTATCGCCATAAACAAGATTAACTGAATTAGGTATTTTTTCAGCCATAAAAATCGATAATATGTTTTCATTATAAAAGGTATCACCAGAATTCATAAAAACCAACCAGTCATTAGATGCAAGCCCTATTCCTTTATTCATAGCATCAAAAATACCATCATCCTTTTCTGAGACCCACTCATCAATCACTTTAGAGTACTTTGTAATAACATTTACGCTTTCGTCAGTCGAACCGCCATCAACGACAATAACTTCCACAGGAAAATCAGCTTTAGACCTTATTAGATCAACGTTATCGATAGTTTTTTCTAAACCTATAGCGTTATTATAATTAACAGTAATAATACTAAACGACATCAATTTTTCTCGGCTGGGGTGGTAGGTATATTGTTTGATCTAATTGCTCTTAGTAACTTTACACATAGACATGCTATAGAAAATATAATGTTTGTATACCACTTATCTTTAGCTAAAAATAAATTCAAAAACGTCATGCTTTTAAATAGGTGTGCGCCACTAACATCATGACTAACAGGAACTAAACCGTACTTAATAACCAAATTCGTTAATATTGATTGATCATAGCGGTGACCTTTGGTGGCAAAAACTGAATCATATTCTATATAAGAATCGCTTATTATTTTTTCGTTAGTACAGAAGTTTAACCAATCTTGAACTAGCTGCTTAGTTTCACTGTTTACTTTCCAAGCAGAAATAACAGCTTCAACTTGGGGAGAGATGAAAAATATTTCAGCATCACATTCCATCAAATCAAAACACTGATGGTGTGTCCACTCTTTATTGGTGCCATGCTCCGGTACTAAAACACCAGGCATCACACCGTGAATATTGGCATAATTTATAATACTATTAGGCCGCATAAGATTTTTATATCGTAGACCTTGCCCGCAATCTTGGTATAAAACAATATCATCATCTTCGGCAAATTCCATAGCCTTTAGTATCACCCAAGGCTTCCAAGCCCAAAAACCTGCTCCAGTTTTTGCAGAAAAAACGGATTGATACTTCTGATGAATAGGATCTTGACGAAGATCATCATCAGTTAAAAATAATATTATTTCCGGTCTTACAAACAACTTAACAAAAAATTTATTCCAATAAATATTACGTTTGTAAGTGCCTGCAGCATATGAAACAAATATTATTTTACTCATAAGGCTTTATAAGCTCTTTGGTATAATAATGTAAATGCAAACAATCGCAGGAGTATCATACTTAAAAGTATCATACTTAAATCAATCGCTGAATTAAGGAATAATGCAGCCATAATAAAAAGCAGAAACAATACAGCCTCAATCATTAAAACCTTTCCCATATAACTAAAAGCGCCATGGCCCATTAACAAAATTACAGGAGCCTGAACTACTGATATTAAAAGGAAGTATCCTCCTGAAAGCACAATTTCCTGCTGTGTGAATTTAACAGTTTGACCTAGCCATAGATCAAATATTGCCAAGCCAAAATAAAACATAATAATAAAATTAACTAAACCATATAAAAAGAAGCCAGCTCCTAACCATATTTTAATTTCATTTAGCCAAACGTGGTCTTTTTTTGCCTTTGCTTCTGTAATTAATGGCCATAAAGGCAGTTGAATTGCCGCAAAAAAGGTTCCAGAAATCAAAAGGTACCGAAATATAATTTCCATTTTAGCTGCAGCTAAAGTATCACTTACCCCTAAATAAATTATTGCAAAAGATTTAATGATAACAACAGAAAGTTGAATCATAAAATTAGCTAACATAAAGTGAAATATTTTTTTAAAAGTCTGCTTGTTATTTTTGAATGGTAAATAGAAACCTTTTAGAAAAAAAGTGTTATCTATCGTATAAAAGTTTACGAGCTTCGAGACTAGAAGAGGTAAATACAGCACAATCACAGCTAAAGGTAATAAATACTCCTCACTCACAGGTAACGAATAGGTTAAATATATAGCTCCAATAATCGCAAGGTTTGCAGACATCATATAAAAATTATTTATATGTTGTTGCTTACTTCCTTGCCTTATTGAATCGGCAATTGTAAAATTAATAATTAAAATAGACATAACAAAAAGTAAATAAGCTGTGATGACTAAGTTTCCATAATTAGTGTATATGTAGAAACTCATAACTGAAAACACAGTAACTAAAGCCAGACTTCCCCAAAAGAGTAATGTTCTAGTGCCAGTAATAACTCTTTGTTGCTCAACAAATGGTCTTTCTTCAGAAATAACCTTTGTAACATAAGGACTAACTCCGCCAGATAAGATATTTATCCATCCGATTAATGACATCATCATGGCTAGGATGCCAAAATTATGAGTGCCTATCATAGAAATCAACAAAGGTATGGATACTATTTGATATACAAAGCTTACTAATTTAGATAACGCTGATGATGATATCGCCTTATAAAAAACTGCTTTTCTTTCAACATTCACTAATATCTTCCAAGGACTTTGATTTATAAACTGTTAGTTTTAATAGTCTCTATCAATTTAGCTCTTTCAATAATATTATTTAAGTGCTGTGGAGCATTATTGTTATTGTTAAAAAAGTTTGCAAACAAATTATAAAAGTGATCATCAGGATTAATTAAAATAGATTCCTTATCGCCGCTATTTTTAGTAATAGTGATTTTTGTTTGCAATGACGATGGTTTTGAAAAAGCTCTTTCTACAACCACTTTATGATCTTCAAACTCTAGAGTTGTTCCATTTTCATATAAACGACCAATACCCCACTCCGCGACAGCATATACCTCACCATAAGTTAAGATTGCCACACCAGAAAGATCAACATTATAGTTTTTCTGTGTAATAAGTGAAGATTTAACATTTTCAGGTACACCAAGTAATGAAATAAGCATGGATAGGGGGTAAAAACCAACATCAAGTAATGCGCCTCCTCCCATACTTTTTGAATACCTGATATTCTCTGGCCCTAAATGGGGTATTTGAAAACTGCTGTGTACTTTAATTAATCGTGCATTGGTTGATTTCTCTAAATAATTTTTGATCCATCGAAATTGCTCATGAAATTGATACATCACAACTTCTTGAAGTTTAACGTTTTTGAATTTTGCTAACTCGACTAACTTTTGACTATCTTTAAAATTAGACGTTAAAGACTTTTCACAAAGCACATTTTTACCAGCTATTAGCGCTTTTTCAACAAATTTATAATGGCACTGAATAGGTGTTGCAACATATACTGAGGTAATTTCTTTATCTTCAAGTACTTTAGAGAAATCGCTTATAAATGAGAAATCATTATTATCAGAATATTTCAGTACATTTCTGACAACAATATACTTAACAGAAACTTCTTGTAATTTTTTTAATACTGGTAATATGTTACGTTTAACATGATCACCAAAACCAATTATTGCTAACATATCATATCCCAGACAATATGCCACGAATGTGGGGAGCAACAATCGCGTCTTGAGTAGCTACAAGCTGAATTAATTGATAAAGCGTAACCCAACGGTAACGATCAGATTGAATATCTAAATCAAAGTTTTCGTTAACTTCTACTATCATCGATCGATTTCGTTTATTGTATAATCGTCCACCATCTTCTGACATCCATCTATCAAACAATACTTTAGCTTCCATTTTAGCTGTTTCAAGAAAATATTCAGAATATGGGGTAGAATTTCCTTTATGAGCCCGCTTTAAATTACTAAAAGTAGCTTGAACTGTCGTGCTGATTTGTACTAAATTGTAATTACCTGGTTCAATCTTCGCTTCTACGAGATAATGAGGAACCCCATTAATTCTCTGACGTAAAAGTCCTAGAATACCACCGTCATAACCAACTTGAGTTAGAATAGGTTGATCCCAACCACCTGTAACCTCTCTAGATGATGTATTTGATACTCTCAATCCATCTACTCTAAAAAACTCACCTGAAGAGTGAACGTAAGACCCGGTAGACTCATCAAAACTCCACTCCTTACATTCTTTCAAAGGGATAAGGTCAATCTTCATATTACATTTAGCGCATTGCTCATTATACCAAGTTAAGACCTCGTTAAGTTCTTCTTTATCTCCAAAAGAAAATAAACGTTCAAACTTAAACTCTAGAGATGTATCGTCTCCGCCACTAAAAGCTTTATAACATTGTTCAAAAACTTTTAAACTAGTCTGATAGTCATTATTTTCCATGATCATTCTCTTCAACTTTAGTTAAATACTCTTCGTAATCTCTAATCACTATATCATCATTATACACACGGTCACATAACACTATCATTACTGCATCACTTGTAAAGTTAGTCATTGTTCGCCAGACTAATCCATCAACAAACAATCCGGTTCCATTATTTGACATAGTATAATTATTTTTGAATTTTCCATTATCAAGCTCAATATCGAAACTCCCAGATACACATAATATAAATTGATTGAGCTCTTCATGAGCGTGATTACCTCTTTGCTCATTTTGACCAATATTGGACAGATAGAATATCCGTTCAATCCTAAAGTCAAAATGCTTTCCAAATTCTGCAACAGATAGATTTCCTCTGTCATCTTGAATATGGTCTATTGATGTGAGAGCCCATTTATTCTTAATCAACTTGTCATGCATCATTTACAATTTCCAACAAATACTGACCGTAACTATTTTTCAGCATTGGTTGAGCTAATGAAAGAATATCTTCTTTGGTCAACCAGTTATTGTTATATGCTATTTCTTCTAAACAGGCTACTTTCAGGCCCTGTCGATGCTGAATTGTTTGCACAAAGAGACTTGCTTCCAATAAACTCTCATGCGTTCCAGTATCTAACCATGCAAAACCACGCCCTAAAACCTCTACATTTAAAGTACCTAGACGTAAATATTCATTATTTATGCATGTTATTTCCAGTTCTCCACGTTCTGAAGGCTTAATAGTTTTAGCTATTTTCACCACATTATTGTCATAAAAATAGAGACCCGTTACTGCATACCTTGATCTGGGTTTATCTGGTTTCTCTTCTATTGATATGGCCTTCATATCTGAGTCAAATTCTACAACGCCAAATCGCTCTGGGTCTTTAACAGCGTAACCAAAAATAGTTGCTCCCACTTCAAGCTCTGAAGCACTTTTCAATTGAGGTGAAAAGCCTTGACCATAAAAAACATTGTCTCCTAATACCAAACAAACACTGTCATCACCTATAAACTCTTCTCCAATAATAAAAGCTTGAGCGAGCCCATCTGGTCTTGGTTGAATTTCATAAGATATGTTAATACCAAACTGAGAACCATCTTCTAACAATCGTTTATAATCTCCAATATCAGCCGGTGTAGAAATAATTAAGATATCCTTAATACCTGCTAGCATTAGCACCGATAATGGATAAAAAA
>CAZRPK010000086.1:0-12619 GCA_964601915.1 uncultured Kangiella sp.
AACTAATAGAAGCGGATGTTCCTATTAAGTGCTTTGTATCATCAGATCTAAGCGGGCTATTAGCAAACTCTTTTGAACCATACACATAATTAACTTTCCCCCTGAAAACCCAACTTTCTGAAATAGGGTAAGTGACCCCCAACTCAGTAGAAAAAGTGGTTGAAGCATTTGCCTCATATTCGGAAAAATCGGCGCTAATTTCTTCAGCCGTAACGCCCCAGTAGTAATCATTAATAGCAGAAGAGGAATAGTGAATACCAGCGATAACATGAGTATTCCAATTTCGAATTTGCCAACTAGTCCCTGCAAGCGCAGAAGCGCTGAACCCGTTAAATTCGTTATTGCGCGCGTCACGGACTTCGAATTGGAAGATGTTCTTTCCGTAGAAACCGGTTGCTCTAAGTCCTAGAGTGCTAGCTGATTTACGCTTGTTTAAAGATACAAAAAGGTCACTTTGCTCATCACTAATTGCCTGCATTTTCCCTGCAACAATATCATAACTCCAATGTTTGGTGTTTAAGGCATTGTAACCAAAAGAAAAACCGTCATCATCATTCAAGTCAACGAAAAGTCCTTTCCACTGATAACCAGCATTTATGCGAGCGCCAAAACCGTATTTGCTATCGTCTTCATTGCCTTTAAATATAGTCGCATTTATCGAATAATGGCCTAAGCCGATTTCGAAGTATCCCCCATCTTCTCGAGTTTCTTCGGCACTTGCACCTTCTCTGATATCTCTTGTAATTCCACTTGCCATCACTGTAGAGGCTAACCCAGACAATAAAATGCCTAGGGTTAGTTTAGTTATTTGTCTCTTGTACATTTTTGTTTGCCTTAATTGCATAGTGTGGCGAAGATATTAACCGACAATGTAAATTTTAGACGTAACACAGCTAAACAGTCTGTAACAAATTGTACCAATGTCTAGTTTTTATTATTCATGGAAAGTATGAAGAGTATTTAGCTAGCCAAGAAGTGAAGAGTAAGGAGGCTTAGATAAATTCTATGCAAGATTAATTACAGGCTATCAAATTGCTGGATCGCTCAGAAATACACTCGTAGTCTCCTGTTTTAAATTCACGGCAAATCAATGGTCGCTTTTCATAAACCATGCAAGCCATCGTGCTTCGATCTAAGGCTGCACACCAGCCATCTTCTAATCGTGCCATTCTTTCGCCTCCCCATTTATCTATCTCAATGAAATTATCTGGTACTCCAGTATCAGTAATCAGCATGACTTCTAGTCGGCAACAGCAGGCCTCGCAGTTTGCGCATGTTATTTCAAGTTTAGGTTCAGGCATAGTTATTATATTAACTGATTGTAAGGCGTTTGATATTACAACAAATAAGGAAAAAATATTTTTGTTGTTTTCATATAGTCTTCGTAACTAACGCCAAAAAATAAAATATTTTCTTTCTCTTCCAGTTTTGCAGTAGCGATTAAAAAAACAGTGACAATGATGGCAATGAAAAAACCGAAAATAGTAATAAACTTAAAGAAAGCTCCCCAAGCTAGTAAGATTAATGAGCTATACATTGGATGTCTTATATATTTGAAAACCCCTTCTGTAACAAGATCGGTTGTATTTTCAAAACTTAGGTTTTCCGGCTGTGCCCCTCTATTCTCGATAGAGCCGCCTTTTTTTCTGAGCAAATGGAGACCTTGACTAACAAATAAAATAGAAAAAAATAATAAAAACCATGAAATCAATTGCAAAGAAGAGAAAGGGTTTTTAGTCCAGAAAGGAATATTCATTAATACCAATGCGAGTATTCCCTCAAAAGCAAAAAAACGATAGAAACCGTGGGAGCTAGTATTCCGTAAAGACTTCCAAGATAACTTTATAAGAAAAAGAGATCCTAAAGTAAAAATTATTACTCGTATGATAAAAAAGTCATTAAATTCCAATTTTTTCCCCTTAGTTTGTATTTAACGACCGTCATAACCAGATTTTTGCCACGCTAAGCAGAGCAAAAAATCCCTGTTAATGTGATTGTTGGTTTCCATCTTCCGACAACGTCTAAAACTCGGATCACTTCAATGCATTAATAATAACAACCTTTGTTATTAATTGTTATTTTTTTAGAGTTAGCATTGCCTTCTTTTGAATTTTTGGAGGTTATCGAGTGAGTTAAATTAAAGGCTTACTTCAACTCCAATTGATCACCCGGTTTTATAATTGCCGCAACGCTAGCAAGATGTACAAACGCTCGGTATGAATGATAATCCTGAATCGTATCGTTTTGATACATGATCATTCTGTCTAGCCACAAAATTCCCGGATTATTAGCATTGAAGTTTCCATTGGTTTGCCAGAGCCAATTCCATTTTGTCCAGTCATCAGGGATTGCTTGAAAAGTTGAAAGTGAGATAGGGGAGGTATCATTATTATCATTACCACCATGTGTATTTACTTCGGCACACAGCTTTGCTAACGCATAATAGTTTGTATCACTGACTCCTAATGAGTCCGATATAAATGCAGCATAGGCGATGGAGTTCATATGGTAAAAGTAAGAACCCGCGTGACCGTCGAGACCTAAATCCCAGTCATCACCATCACCTATTTGATTGTTTGGGTCGCCAATGGTTAATACATCAGCCGCATCTAAAATTAATCTCCCTACCACAGCATCAGCTGTTCGTTCGTGATGATAAAGTAATCCTGGAGCGCTCCGGATAAAATATTCAAACCCAGCTTGAAACATTTGACGATTTGTTTTTATTCCTTGGGCTCTGTCATGTACACCGTTACTATCACTATCGATTAGATAAGCTTCTACCGCATTGTATTCAAAACCATCGGGGTTTGAATTTAGGTAATCTACAAAAAAGGATATCTTATTATCGAATTCAGTTAGTACAGTTGAATCATTGAAGAAAATCGCAGCCGCTCTATCCACCACGTCTAAACCATTTTTTAGTGCTGTGCTTCCTAGAGTGTCTCGCGTAATAAATTGGGCTTGCTCGTAAATAACTTCACGTGCACGCTGATCACCGGTTAAATAATAATAGGTTTCAATTCCTGCTATATGACTATAGTCGGGATTTCCCGCATAACCTGACCAAGACTGTACACCGTGTCGATGGACTGAGCCGACTGAGCTGAACATATTACGACCATCTAATTCCGTGCCATCTTGCCCAGCGGAAGTTGCAAAATGGACGGTTTGTTGATCCATGGTATGCCTTGCTAGGGCTTCTGCATCTAAGAAGGTTTGATGGGTTGGTTTTCTTAAATATTGTATCCACAGTTGGTTAGAGGGTTCACCTGAGTTACCAGACCAACCGTATCGACCTCTTGTACTCCATGTCGCGCTTGTTTGTCCTGAGCCGGCAAATTTTCCTCTAATGTCACCATAATCCTCAATCCCAAACCAATCAAACCGGATCCTTTGGTTGTAACGCATAAAATCACGGTTGATTTGAAGCACTTTATCAATTCGATAGGCTCCTTCTGAGTTAGCTAAGCGGGTATCAAAAACAAACGGGCCAACGCCCATCACCAATGCATCGCTATACCATTCTGGCTCTGCGAGCATGAGATTTGGTCCCTGATCAATTATTGTGGCTAAATCTTCTAGCTTTATTGTATCAATAGCGCCACTAGAAAAATCAATAAGGTAGTCATCGGTAACGCTTAAACCTTGTGCGCCTCGAAGAAAATAGTGATTGGGGAAACGGTTAGTTTCACCTTCGCGAGTGGCTATCTCAGTAGCGATACCAGAGGATGCATTTGTTTCACTAGCTAAAGGCGTATATCGTGTAAGATCCCAAGGGTTTTGCGAGCTAGGATATAACTGAATCTCTAGTCCCTGATCATTAGCTGTTAGCGCCTTAGGGAAACGTTCTGCCATATCGCGAAGAATTAAACTCATGCTGATATTATTATTGCTGCGTCCAATATAACCCAAAGCTTGTCCACTATTTTGATCGCCATCAACTAAGTGATTGCGGAATTCTGTATGTAAAAGCTCTCCGTTTCCAGATGCAATTGTTTGGCCTTCAATAATAGTAGTCGCACCGTTAGACACCATAGGTAATTTTAAACCGTAACCCGAAATTTGCTGGGTTTCATCACCGGTATAAACAATTGTGTGTGTAACCTTAATGCTATTTTTACCTGCATAAAAATGTAGACGTATAATAAAGGTTGAAAATCCATTACCTGAATTATCTAAATGTGCACCAGAGATTTTGATTACTGAATGAAGATCACCTTGTTCTTCGATTACCACTTGCAGATCAAATGGGTCGTAGCGGTTATAATCCGAGTTATTAGAAGCGTTAACAGAATCTTCATACTCTTTAAAATAGCTACCAGCTTTGGGAGAAGAATCTGATTTTAATAATCCACTAAAATAATCCGTGGTGCTGTTATCATCAGAATTGAACATTGTGATATAAGCACCGCGGTCGGTAATTGGATCATTGGGAGTATCAATAATAATTTTGTCATCAATCAGTGCTCTATGAATAATTGCCCCATTTAATCTTGGAATTTCTACTGTAAACTCTCCGGTTGTCACAGTTAAAAACTCATTACTTTCTGTAATCTTAATCGGGTTATTAACCGCAGTATTCGGTGCGTTTATTTTATTGATTGTCAGAGTCTTAGTTTGATCTGCTTCTAGCGAGACATCGGTATCAAATAATAACCAACGAATACTGTCGTCATCCCATAATGATATTGGTTTTGTTTGGGTTGGTAGTAATATGTTACCGTCATATACTGAAACAAAATCAGTTTGAGCTAAGAGGCCTTTAGGAAAAGGAATACCGGATCGAACTTTAGTGGAAGAATTGCTATTTCCACTGTAATCAGAGATTTCAACATCGAGCAATTTCTGCACAATTTGAATATTATCGGCGCTAAAAATGGCGGTTACATTTTGTGCTTGGGTCATTTCTACAATACAGCTATCATTGCCAGTACACGCGCCACTCCAGCCATTGAAAATAAAACCGTTACTAGCCAATTGAGTTAGGTTGATATTATTATTTTCAGCAAAACTGGCAGAACACTGTGTTAATCCGTTCCCACAATTTATACCAGTCGGAGACGAAATTACAGTACCGCCTCCAGTAACATCTAACCTTAAAGTAAATTCTGTTACTTGTTCTTGTTCAAAAACTGCCTCAACAGATAAATTTGAAGACATCGTCACTTGGCAAGTTTCAGCACCAGAACAAGCCCCCAACCAATTTTTAAAAACAAATCCGCTACTCGCTTGTTGTGAAAGAGTAACCGACGTATTTTCGTTGTAGTTATATGAGCATTGAGAATTACAAGTTTCCGAGTGACCTGTAACGTTGATAGAGCCACTACCTGTAACTGTAATAGATAGGTCAAAATTATTAACGGGATCTTCATCATCCCCATCTCTTCCACCTGAACAAGCTATTATGCTTAACAAAGTGACGGAATAAGAAATTTGTAGTATTTTACTGGCAATGGAGCGATAAAAAGCAAACATAATTTATTAAGCCTATTGCTGGTTTATTGAATTGTGTTTGTAAAACTAAATTCAATTAAGAAAAATTGTTGAGACGTTAAATTTTAGGATAGTAAATTACTAGACAACCTATCGACTAATAGTCATCATCTTAGAGATAACATGATTGATAACCTTGTATTTTTGTCACTCTTGCGACTTGAGTCTCAATATTGAAACCTTTCAATTCTTTTTCGAAAAGGTATTTTTAGTAGGCTAATATGTTACGCTCAGAAAATATTAGTATACATTTCAACTAAGGGTAATAAATGAAAAATCACCATCTTATTAAAAGCACATTCGTGTTGTGCTTTTTGCCTACTATCCTAGCTGCGAAACCTTTAGCCTTTACATCTGCCGAAGATGTAGGAATGTCACAAAAAGCATTAAATAAAATCGATACTTCGATGCAAAGTTATATCGATGAAAATCGGTTAGGAGATATCGAAGTCTTAATTGCTAGAAAAGGAAAAATTGTTTATAACAAATCCTTCTCAAATAACACCTCTAAAAATAAAAATGCTTCACTTTATAGAATTGCCTCGATGACTAAGCCTATAACTAGTGTAGCAATTATGATATTAGCCGAAGAGGGTAAACTTTCATTAGAAGATCCCATTTCTGGTTATATACCTGAATTCAAGAATGTAAAAGTATTAGTAGATGATTCATCAGAAAAAAAGGAAACCTATCAATTAGTTGATGCAAAAAGAGAAATTATGGTTAAGGATTTGCTAACACATACATCAGGTATTATTTATAAATTCTTAAAAGTAAAACATCTTAGTAAAATTTATCATGAAAATGGTGTTTCAGACGGCTTAGATAATAGTATTGGTTTAATAGGAGATAATGTTAAAAAAATAGCCAAATTACCATTAAAACACCAGCCGGGTGAACATTTTACTTATGGTTTGAGTACTGATGTGCTCGGTTATTTAGTTGAGGTCGTTTCTCAGAAAACATTAAGTCAATATTTTAGAGAAAAAATATTGGAGCCATTAAAAATGAACGATACTCATTTTTACCTTTCTGAAAAAAAATTCTCGCGGCTAGTTCCGTTATACACGCCCGATGAAAAGAATGGTATTCGTCAAATTGATGAAGAAAAAGACAAAAATAACTTAATCACGCGATTTAAATATACTGGAAAGGAAAGTTATTTTTCAGGTGGTGGAGGACTTGTTTCGTCAGCAAATAATTATGCTCGGTTTTTACAAATGATGATTAATAAAGGTGAATTAGACGGAGTAAGGATTTTGAAAAGTAAGACGGTCGAATTAATGTTTGAAAATCATATCAAACAAATTGAACAAGGGGATGGAAACTTTCATTTTGGTTTAGGTTTTATGATTTCTAATAAACCGACAGCTAAAGAAGTTATTCCAGAAGGTTCGTTATCTTGGGGCGGTATTTTCCATACTGAATTTTGGATAGACCCAAGTAATGATTTAATTGGTGTGAGCATGGCGCAAAAATTTCCAGCACCAAAATCTGATATTCATGTAAAATTTAAGACGTTGGTTTATGAGGCGTTGATTGATTAAACCAAAGTGATAAGAGAAGCTGAAGATGTTGATAGTATTGTCGAGATGTAGTCATATTGTTTTAGAGTTACCATACTGATGGATTAACTTTATAAAAATTTTGTAATTGAGTGTAGAGTTTTTTATATTGTTCCTTCATGTCTATTGGCCTTTCAAAGAACACTTCACTTGCCACAGCAAAAAATTCCGCAGGGTTAGTCGCGCCATAGTGATCAAGTAATGAAACTTGATTATGTTTTGCTTGAAGTTGTAATTTCTCGAACTCTTTAGTTAAAATCTGTGACCAACATTGATTGTTTTTACTCTTAAGAAAAGGTGCGCCATTGGCAACGCCAGTTTCTTGATCGAGTTGATGAGCAAATTCATGAATAACCACATTATGACCATCATTAAAAACAATGCCTCCTTGCTTGCTATCTTTCCAAGATAATATCACTTTTCCTAGCTCCCAAGATTCACCACTTAAAACTCGTTTTTGCTTTTGAAGAACACCCGCCGAATTGCGAGTTTGGTGGGTGGTGATAAAGGCTGATGGATAAACGTAAATTGATTTTAACTTGGGATAATAATTAGTTTCTCTATTTAGTAACAATAAACAAGCTTGAGCCGCAATGGTTACTTTAATTTCATCATTAATCTTAATGCCTTCAAAACCAAAAAAGTTCTTTTCACTTAGAAAGACTAATACATGTTGTTTTAATTGCAACTGAATGTCTGCGGGCATTGAGTAAAAATATGGAACATTGTTGCGTAAGATCCGTCTCCACTCCTTTGGAAATAGCTGTTGCTTTATTTGTTTTCTTCTTTGTTTTACCCATAGAGGCTTTAAAAGAATGAATCCAACAAAGCAAATGACTAGTAGGGTGATGATAATTAACGGTGACATTTATTATTGGAGCGCCTTTTAAACAAAAATCGATTGAATATTATATGAATAGTAAGACTACTTTGATTGTGACTATATTCTATAATTTCAAGCAGATGCCTTATTAGAAGTAAGTTTATGATAATTGTACTGTTAAGAACACGGCTGTTAAGAATATTACCAGACAGCAGGTTAGCAGAGAGATATACTTACTTATGAGTCAGTATTGAAGATATTATAACAAAGCTGATTTTATTTCTGGTTGCTGGATTTTTTAATTTAATTTCATCATCTAAATTCTTGTCTTTAGGAGAAGCATAAAATGGTTACTTTAACCCAACTATTGGTATTAATCTGTGTAATTTGGGCATCTGCTTATTTACGAGCTAGAATGGGATCTGCGTTAATGGTGGCTGGTGCTGTATTATTTTCACTGACATTCTTTGGCACTTTTCAAATTATCCCTTGGTTGTTGTATACCGTTGTTTCTGTTTTATACCTAGCCGGCGATTTACGTAAAGATAAAATAACACGTCCTATATTTAAAATATTTAAGAAAATATTGCCCCCAATGAACCAAACAGAAAGAGAAGCGCTAGAGGCTGGTGATGTTTGGTGGGATGGTGAGTTATTTCAGGGAAACCCTGATTGGCAAAAAATGCTGTCTTATCAAGTGCCCAAACTTTCTCCCGATGAACAAAGCTTTGTGGATAATGAAGTTGAAACTCTCTGTGATATGGTTTCTGATTGGAATGTTAATTTTAAAGATAAAGACTTACCAGAAGAAGCTTGGGATTATCTAAAAAAACATCGTTTTTGGGGCTTGAATATACCTAAACAATATGGCGGCAAGGCGTTTTCTGCATTGGCACATTCAACTATTATTGCAAAGTTATCATCTCGATGTGGTGTACTTGGGATAACCGCGATGGTACCTAATTCGTTAGGTCCTGCCGAGTTATTACTTCATTACGGAACGGAAGAACAAAAGAATTATTATTTACCTCGGCTAGCCAAAGGTGTGGATATCCCTTGTTTTGCATTAACGGGCCCTACTGCAGGCTCAGATGCTGGCGCGATCCCTGATACTGGGATTGTTTGTAAGGGTGAATATGAAGGTAAAGAGGTTGTTGGCTTACGTTTAACCTGGGATAAACGCTATATTACTTTGGCGCCTGTCGCGACAGTCTTGGGGCTGGCATTTAAAATGTACGATCCCGATGGTTTAATTGGCGATAAGGAAGATATCGGGGTGACAGTTGCGCTTATACCAACGAGTCATCAAGGAGTTCAGATTGGCGATCGTCATTATCCAATGGGACAAGCATTTATGAATGGACCCACACGTGGAAAAGATGTTTTTATTCCGTTAGATTGGATTGTTGGTGGATCTGAATATGCTGGAAAAGGCTGGCGGATGTTGATGGAGTGTTTATCTGCGGGTCGAGGGATTTCTTTACCATCATCGTCAACTGCAACAGGCACTTTAGCCTATCGAACAACGGGCGCTTATTCTATTTTGAGAAAACAATTTAATACTGAAATAGGAAAGTTTGAAGGTGTTGAAGAAGCATTGGCTCGTATCGCTGGCGCAACTTATCAGCTTGAAGCCACTCGATTGATGACGGCTGGTGCAATTGATATGGGTATAAAACCTTCAGTGATAACAGCTATTGCTAAATATCATATGACTGAAGCTGCAAGAGATATTCTTAAAGATGCAATGGATATTCACGGCGGTAGAGGAATTATTATGGGCGACAGGAATTACCTTTCGAGTGGTTACATGGCAATGCCTATTAGTATCACCGTTGAAGGAGCCAATATTTTAACGCGTAACTTGATGATATTTGGGCAAGGAGCCATTCGCTGTCATCCTTTTGTTTTTCGTGAAATGCAAGCAGCCAACAATCCTAATGAAGAAGAAGGGATCAATGATTTTGACTCACTCTTTTTCCGCCATATTGGTTATGGTTTGAGTAACTTTATTCGTAGTGTGAGTTTAGGGCTAACAGTTGGAGTAATTGCTAAAAAGCCTGTTGCAGGGCCTACTGGCCGTTATTATCAACAACTAACGCGTATGAGTTCTGCACTTGCACTGGTGTCGGATTTATCAATGGCCGTATTGGGTGGCGAGTTAAAACGAAAAGAACGATTATCTGCACGCTTGGGAGATATGCTTAGTTATCTATATTTAAGCTCTGCAGTGCTTAAATACTATGAAGATAACGGACGTCCTGAGTCAGATTTAGCTTATGTTGAGTGGAATATAAAAAATAACCTCTACTTAATGCATCTCGCGTTAAATGAGTTTTTTGATAATTTTGAACCTAAATGGTTGGGGCGTGTTTTACGCCGTGTTGTTTTTCCGTATGGATTAAACTTCAAAAAACCAGATGATAATTTAGATCACCAAATTGTTCAGTCGATGTTTAACCAAAATGAGTTGCGTGACAGATTAACGCAATATACTTATGTTGGTAATGAGTCAGAACCCGTTGGTCGAATTGAAAGTGCTTTTTGCAAAGTATTAGCAACGGAAGAAACCGCTAAGAAAATAAAAAAAGCAATTAAAGAAGGTCAGTTGGTTCCTGCCAGAGAGTTAGAAGATACCGTAGCAACGGCTGTGACAGCTAGCATTCTTAATCAACAGGAAGCGGATGAATATTTAGATGCTGAAGCAGCGCGATTAGACGCGATTCAAGTGGATGATTATTCTCAGGATTATATTGCTGGAAAATTTGAAGCGAGCGTCTCGAAAACCGATCAAGCAGAGTAAATTATTGTGGATCGATTTTTACAAAAATAATCGATGTTATTAAATAACGGTAATGGATAAATGGTGCTCTAGTTCAGTTTGTATTAATATAATCAGCGTAAAATATACGTTACTATCGGTTTATCAAATTAATAAAGGTATTGAGTATGTCTACAATAAAATTAAAAATTGTTTCAGGGGTGTTAACGGCAGTATTAGTTTTAACTGGCTGTAATACTATGGATCCCTATACTGGTGAAGAAAAGACTAGTAGTACCGTTAAGTTTGGTGCAATTGGTGCTGCAATTTGTGGAATTATAGGTTCTAGAGATTCATCAAAGCATGCGCGTAATGCTGCACTTGGTTGTGGTGTTGTTGGTGCTTCTATTGGCGCTTACATGGATTCCCAAGAGAAAAAATTACGTCACTCTTTAGAGAATACTGGCGTTAGTGTTAAACGAGAAGGCGATCACATTCGTTTAATCATGCCTGGAAATATTACTTTTGCAACGAACAAGTCAACGGTTCAAACCGGTTTTTATCCAGTATTAAACTCAGTAGTGACAGTGTTAAGAGAGTATGAAAAGACCATTATTGAAGTTGAAGGTTTTACTGATTCTACAGGTTCTTGGGCGCATAACATGCAGTTATCAGAAGAAAGAGCGCGTCAAGTTTCAGCCTATTTGAAAAAAGGGAGTATTATTTCTCAGCGTTTAGTGATAATTGGAAGAGGGCCTTCAAGCCCAATTGCTAATAACAATACGACGGAAGGTAGAGCAAAAAACCGCCGTGTTGAAATCCGCATTAGAGCGATTGAAGTATAATTAACTTTTTGAGTCACTTATCATTCACGATAAGTGATCCTCGAACGAGGTTGCTTTAAATCGCAAAAACAGGCTCTTTTTAAGGTGCGCTAAAGCTAAAAACCTAAGAAAACCTATAGACCTTCGAAAATGGAGGCCGTACTTTCAATTTACTTATCTAATCAAGGTGTTAGTCTCAAGTTTGTTTGAGCAAACTACTACCGTATAGGATAAGGATTGGGTAGTGATTATAAAAAATGGAATCTTGAATGGATATTAAAAGTAACTTTGAGTTTCTTAAAGAGCATGATCCCATTTTCTTTGAACTCACCTACAGTGCTGAACGCGCTTTTTAAAATGATCCTAACACTACCCTAATAAAATTAAGACAATTCGGGGAAACTCTGGCCGAAGATATTGCAGCACGTTGCGATATTAGTTTTGATGAAAGAACTACTCAGCAAGATTTATTATTCAAAATCAATCGAGAAATTCGGTTAGAGCCAACTATTAGAGAGCTTTTTCATACTTTGCGGCGTGAAGGTAACAAGGCTGTTCACCAATATAAAACTAGGCACAAAGATGCGATGAATGGTTTAAAGGTCGCTCGTAGTTTGGCTGTTTGGTATCACCAGTCTTTCGGCAAGCAAGAATATAGTGCAGAATATAAAGAAAGAACGAACAAGATGGTGATCGGCTCAGATAAATCAACAGCTCAGATAGCCAAAGATTTGGGTTTGAAAAGCTCAACACTTCATTCTTGAATGAACAAGGCTAAGTCCGACAAAGTTGTAGATAATAACGAACAGCTATTTGATGAACTCAAGCGACTTCACTCTACAAATGACTATTGGTCACCTGTAGATTATGAAGAGATGAAAAAAGTTGCGTAATTGAGTGTCCAGAAAGTGTTGACAGATCATACCACCTTTGTTGCCATCAATAAATGCGTTTACTATTTGAATATTCACTTTCATAACAATCTCCAATAAGATAAAAAGTGAATGTTAATCAGTTAGAGCGTGCTCTAAGTCAAGAGCTTTTCAGATTTAAAAATTTTTCTTGAGTTACTTCAATGTAATGTTCAATATCTTTCTTCTTGGCTATTAGTTTTAAAAAATGTAATTCTAGAATTGCTACGACTTTGGGT
>CAZRPK010000087.1:0-12415 GCA_964601915.1 uncultured Kangiella sp.
ACTTACAAATAATAAAGAAACAGGGATTAAGGTATTGGGTGAAAATTTTATTATTGTTTACATAAATAAATTATCGTAACTGAATTTATACCCTTAGTTTAACCTAAGTTACGATAACTAAATATTTTCTTCTAGCTTCTAATAAAGTTTAGTCAAACAATCTTTTGAATAATCAGATAATTCATCCAGACGATTATCTCTCACTTTAGCGACCCATTCAGGATCTTGTAATAACGCCCGACCAATGGCAACCATTTCAAACTCGCCATCATTTAAACGGTTCGCTAAGTTTTCAAAAGACTCCTTGGCTACACCTGATTTATCAACCATGTCGCGTTTTTCTTCATCGATGAAACTGCTATTTAAACCAACACTTCCAACAGTTATACAAGGTTTGCCAG
Source organism: uncultured Kangiella sp. (assembly GCA_964601915.1). GTDB lineage: Bacteria > Pseudomonadota > Gammaproteobacteria > Enterobacterales > Kangiellaceae. The sequence goes on from CAZRPK010000087.1 coordinate 402, forward strand.
TGATTTTTTTCGTCCAACCTGCAAGGTTTAAGTCAGAACCTTTAAACTCTGCTTCCCAAAAACGTCTTGTAGAGCAATGAAATATATCTACGCCGGCGTCACTTAATGGTGTTAGGAATGTTTTTAATTCTTCCTGCGTACTTGCCAATTTAGCCGTGTAAGCTTGTTGTTTCCATTGTGAGAATCGTAAAATAATGGGGAAGTCTTGTCCACAGCGCTCTTTTATTTTTTTAACAATTTCGACAACCACTTGAGTACGTCCTGCGATGTCTCCACCGTATTCATCGGTTCTTTCATTGGTATCAGCCCAGAAAAACTGGTCAAGCAAATAGCCATGTGCGCCGTGTAACTCAACACCATCAAAACCAATTTTTTTTGAATCAACAGCGGCTTGCACAAAAGCTTCAACGACTTCTTTAACATCTTCATGAGTCATTGCCTCGCCAGATGGTTTACCTTTAGCAACTAATCCAGATGGACTGTAACCTGAAACTGATTCATCCGGCCCTGCATCTTTTCCTGCTCTTCTAATAGCGCCAACATGCCAAAGTTGCGGAACAATTTTTCCGCCCTCTTGATGGACTGCATCAACTACTTTTTTCCAGCCAGATAGAGCGTCTTTACCATAAATATAAGGAACATTGGCGTAACCATTGGCGGCTTTATGGCCGACACAGGTTCCTTCTGTAATAATAAGACCGACTTCGTTTTTTGCGCGTCTAGCATAATAAGCTGCTACTAATTCATTGGGTATGCCTTTTGGGCTAAATGTTCGAGTCATGGGAGCCATGACCACCCTGTTTTTTAAATGTAAAGACCCTAATTTTATTGGATTAAATAATGGGCTTTCAGAAAGAAGCATAAAGTCGTTCCTCTTTTAGATGAAATTGACGTAAAATGTTTTACTAACAAATCGTGACTCTTAATAAAAGAGTATCGCGCCATCTTATACCACAGATTTTCAGGATAGGGTATCTAACATGAATGATGAATTATTAAACAAAATATCTAAGTCAGAAATGACTGCAGAAGAAAAACATAAAGTTAAATCGCAAAAACATAAAGACAAAGTGGACGCGAGTATTGCCAAGGCAACGGAAGAGCGTGGTATGGTTTTAGTCATTACCGGCAATGGTAAAGGGAAATCTACAGCGGGATTTGGTGTGGTTACACGCTGTGTGGGGCATAATTATAAAGCGGCAGTGGCTCAATTTATAAAAGGCACCTGGGAGTGTGGTGAGCGAAATTTATTAGAAAACAGTGGAGTTTCTTTTGCTGTGATGGCTACGGGGTTTACTTGGGATACACAAGATAAAGCTTCCGATATAAAAGCGGCGACAGAGGTGTGGCAGGAAGCTAAACAATTTTTAGCTGATCCACAATACCATGTGGTTTTGTTAGATGAACTGACATATATGTTGGGTTATAAATATTTAGATAAAGGTGAGGTGATCAACGCTATAAATAATCGTCCGATAGAACAAACTGTGGTCATAACAGGAAGAGGCGCTACTAAAGATCTAAAAGATATAGCTGATACGATTAGTGAAATAAAAGATGTTAAGCATGCGTATACAGCCGGATTAAAAGCAAGAAAAGGAGTTGATTGGTGATGAGATTATTTGGAATTCTCTTTTTATTAACTTGTTTACCGGTAAACGCAGAAAAATCAAAGCAGCGTATTATTACACTCTCCCCTCATTCGGTTGAGATGCTTTACGCGATTGGCGCAGGCGATTTAATTGTAGGAACCGTTGAATATTCTGATTTCCCTAAAGAAGCCTTAAACATTCCCCGTATTGGTAACTATTCGGGAGTTCAAATAGAAAAAGTGGTTGAATTAGAGCCCGATGTGATTGTTGCATGGAAGAGTGGTAACAAGTCAACGGACCTTGAAAAATTGGAATCCTTAGGTTTAAACATGCACTACACTCATGCGACAAGTATTCCAGAAATAAGCAATGAAATTCTACGCTTAGGAAAACTGACTGGGAATGTAAAACAAGCAAAAAGTGTCGTGGAAAAACTTGAAAGTCGCTATCAAAGAATAAAGGACACTTATACCAATAAAACACCCGTCAGCGTATTTTATCAAGTATGGCATGAACCGCTAAGAAGTGTCGGTGCGAATGGTTGGATTGCCTCCTTAATTAAGGATTGCGGTGGTTTAAATCTATTTAATAAGATTAAAAATGATTATCCACTGGTTTCTATGGAAACAATACTTGAAAAAAATCCTCAAGTGATTATCATACCGCACCATTCAGGTAGTGAAGGTGCGAAACGTGAAATATGGGATCAATGGGGTATTATTGATGCCGTTAAAACCAATCGTATATTTACCCTAAATGGTGATCTATTACATCGATTTACACCAAGATCGGTTGATGGTCTAGAGAAACTTTGTCAAAGGATTGACGAAGCTAGGAAGTAGTTGCTCTGGTCTTTATAGATTAAAGTAGAGGAAAGCATTGATATGGATATCAAAACAGTCGAGTGATCTGAACTAAGTTGAATTTTGACTTAGATAATCAGATATTCGGGAAGTTGGTGAAATTCCAACACTGCCCCCGCAACGGTGATGTTTCATTGGTTGAGTTTGTTTTCAAAATTAACTCAAACCAATAGAAAATAAGTCCGGAGACCGGCTCGATTGACAATTTGGTGGTGGAGTACTGAGTTTTTTAGATCGTATTTCACCAATTATTAATCAGACGCGGCGGGCGTCAAAACATCATTTACTTTTAGCTAGTTTAAGACTAGTCAAGTAAATGAGAGGTCTTAACAATGAAAAACCGATCTAACTTTTCTGGTTTTATAAAACCAGTGTCTCTTCTTTTAGTTTTATCTTTTACTGCTTTAACTTCCGCAGAAGACTCAAATAATGATGACGATAACGTTCTTGTCATAACGGCAAACCGTATTGAACAAAATATTAATGATACTTTGGCGGTTGTTGAAGTAATTACTCGCGAAGATATAGAAAGAATTCAACCAGAATCTATTACCGATTTATTAGAAACGGTTGCTGGTATGGATATAGTTCATAATGGGGGAGCTGGACAATCATCTTCACTTTTTACTCGTGGTACAAACTCTGATCATACATTAGTAGTTGTGGATGGTGTGCGGGTTGGTTCTGCAACACTAGGAGTAAAAAGTTTTTCAACCGTGCCAGTGGCTCAAATAGAAAGAATTGAAATTGTTAAAGGACCACGTGCTGCACTATGGGGAAGCGATGCAATTGGAGGAGTCATTCAAATTTTCACGCGTAGCCTTAAAACTGGAGAACTATCTTCTTCTGTAACTTATGGCTCTGATAATTATATTAGTGCTGATGTTAGTGCTGGTTTTGGAAGTGAAGAAATATCTAATACTGTTACTGTCAGTTATGAAAGCTCAGACGGTTTTGATGTATTTGATAATTCTACAGAAATAGCTGCAGACACTCAGCCAGATAACGATGGTTATAAGAGAATTTCGGCAGCACTAAAAGGTGATTATGAATTATCCAAAGAAACTCAACTGGATTGGGTGATTCAGTTTGATCAAGGTAATAATGAGTTTGATAGATCTTTTGGTGGTAATGAAACAGATTATAATAATCATCTTTGGAATATACGTTACAGCTATAATATTGAAGATTTTATGACTCAATTTAGTGTTAAGCAAAGTCGAGATCAATCGATTACTTTTGGCAATGGAACTAACAAGTCAGACGGTTCTGTTTTTGAAACACGCCGACAACAAATAAATGGGCTTGCTCAATACCATTTCTCTGATGAAGTATCTATCACGGGAGGAATTGATCATTTAATTGACGATGTTGCTCACAGTGATATTGTAGGATTTGATGGTTCTGTTAGTGATTATGATGAAGTGGAAAGAACAACCGAATCGGCTTATCTTTCATCACAATTTAAATTACTTGGATTCATTGGAGAACTTGCCGGTCGCCATGACGATGTTGAAGATGTAAAAGGTTATGGCACTTTTAATGCGAGTATTGGTTATATCATTAATGATTATGTAACAATTAGCGCTAATCGTTCTAAAGGTTTTAAAGCTCCAACATTTAATGATCTTTATTATCCAAATTTTGGTAACAGCGAGTTAAAAAGCGAAACATCATACAATATAGAGTTTTTAGTTAAAGCTAATTGGCAGAATCATTCTTTAGTTGTTGCTCATTATGATAATCAGGTTGATCAGTTAATATCCTATAACCCAGCTTGTTTTTGCTCAGAAAATATTGATAATGCCGACATTTCCGGTTTTGAATTTATTTATCAATTGAAATATGGAAATTTAAATCATAAATTTTCTGCTAGCAACATTGATCCAATTGATAATAGTTTCGATGCTGCAACTGGCGAGTCTAAAAATGTTCAATTATTAAGACGTGCAAAAGAGCTTTATAGTTATGAGTTAACTGTTGATTTAGGAGACTTCTCACTGTTTGGTCAAGCTAACTACAACGGGTCACGTTTCGATCAAGTATTTGGTAGTCCAAGAGAACGATTAGAGAGCTTCTTACGTGTGAATTTGGGAGCAAGCTACCAACTAAATGATCGTTGGAGTTTTAAACTGAAAGCCAGCGATGTGACAGATGCTGAACCTCAAACGATCATTCGTTACAATAACCCTGGTCGTCAAACTTTTTTAACTTTTCAATATAGAAATTTTTAATTATTTGAGTATAGTGGAATCACTTTTTAATTGTGGTTCTACTTCGTTATGGCAATATGTTATTTCAATTATTATCGATCCTAATTGTTTCTTGCTTAGCAATAGGGCTAGATAAAACATTCTCAGAAGTAAAACGTTTTCATCCTCTAGTGGGATTTGGAAACTATGTTTCTTTTATTGAGAAAAAATTAAATAATAGAAATAAGAATTCTAAATATCTGGGCACTGTTTCTTGGATGTTATCTATTTTTCCTTTTGTATTTATAATTATATTTCTTCAATATGTGATATCCAGCTACAATTTTTATTTTTTATCGATTACATTTGATGCAGTTATATTGTATTTTGCTGTCGGTCGCTCTAGCCTTTCTGTTCATGCTATGAATATTTATAAGCCACTAAGTCAAGGGAATGAAGAAGGCTTGAAAGTAGCAAGAAAACAAGTCTCTATGATGGTTAGCAGAGAAACACAAAATTTAAATGAGAAAGAAATCTCAAGAGCAACTGTAGAATCCGTTTTAGAAAATGGTCATGATGCCGTAATGGCCTCTTTATTTTGGTATGCTGTTGGTGGAGCACCTTTTGTCATATTGCATCGGCTAGCGAATACATTGGATGCTATGTGGGGTTACAAGAATGAACGGTTCCTATATTTTGGTTGGTTTTCTGCCCGTGTGGATGATTGGCTGGGTTGTCCATCGGCTAAAATAACCAGTTTTCTTTTCGCACTACAAAGGCTATTTAAAAAGCGGTTTCTTTTAGCGCTTAAAAACGCTTCAATGCAAGGTAAACAATATAAGAGTTTAAACGGTGGTTGGGTAATGGCGTCGGGTGCAACTGTTTTGAATGTATCTCTTGGAGGCTCGGCTATTTATGACTCTAGAATATCTCAGAGTGTCATTTTGGGCATCAGTGTAAAGACTGAACAGGCCGAGCAAGTGAATTCTGAAACCATTTTAAAAAGTATTCGATTAGTCTCTAATGCGGTTTGGATATGGCTGGGTATTATTCTACTACTAAATTTATTAACTTTTGCAGCAGATCAATATTTTGCCTAAACAGTTAAGTCATGGTGGTGAGCTTGAAAAATTTTCTAAACAGTATGGTATCGCTATTGATGATTGGTTAGATTTATCGACAGGGATCAGTCCTTACAGTTATCCTATTCCAATAATACCCACAAAAATTTGGCAAAGACTTCCTGAAAAAACGGATGCTTTTACTCAGGTGGTTAATGATTATTACCAAACAAAAAACTGGTTAGTTTGCTCTGGCTCGCAAAGTGCGATTCAGGTTTTACCTAAACTATGGTTCAATAAATGTCAGCAAGTGAGTAAAGTCTGGGTGCCTAAAATAGGGTATAAAGAGCATGCAAAAGCATGGACCTATACCTTACTAAATAGGTCGACTCAGAATAGTGTGATTCAATATAAAGAGTTACCAACCTTTGAGGCTTTAACAGAAAATTGTGTGGTTATTATCATCAATCCAAATAACCCAACGGGGCAAGTTTATAGAAAACAAATCTTGCTGGATTTAGCGAATAACTTAAAAATGAAAAAGGGTCTATTGATAATTGATGAAGCGTTTATCGATTACGAAAAAGAGCAGAGTTTTTTTGAGGAAATCAGTCATTTTTCCAATTTGGTGATATTACGCTCTCTGGGTAAGTTTTTTGGATTAGCGGGATTGCGGGTTGGTTTTATCTTATCTAATCAACATTGGTTGGATGATTTTGATAGTGAACTGGGAATTTGGTCGGTTACAGGGCCTAGTCTTTACGTAACTGAGCAAGCACTAAGAAATATTGATTGGCAAAAAGCACAAAAACAACGATTAGCGTTCCAAAGTGAGCGTTTAGCGGTATTACTAGAAGATTGTTTCGAAACCTTAGTCAAAGGCACAACCTTATTTAAATCTGTTGAATTAGACCATGCAACGGATATTCATCAACAACTCTGTCGCCAAGGTATTTTAGTGCGATTAAGTGATGAAAAAGATAGATTGAGGTTTGGTATTCCTGACGAGGTTGGCTATCAACGGTTATTTGATGTCTTGATACAGCTGAAAAAGTGTTGAAACTGTAGTAAAGGTTAAAATCAGAGCTACGAGCTTTCAGCTTCAGATTGTGTGAAAGCGTATAAATCAGTATCATAGAGCGAATAATCAGTTTGGATAGACTAAATTACTAAATAGTCTATCCAAGTTTAAGATCACTATTAGGATTAAGCATTTATGTCAAAATTTTTCTTTGATGGCAAAGCCAGTAATAACAATGCACGTGGACCAGGTAAAGTGGGTGGTGGCAAAAAAACAAGTCGTTTGGGGAGTAAAAGCTTACCCGCTGAAATTAGCGTGCAATCAGAAGCAAAACAATCAGAAGTAGAGGCTATTTTAAGCAAAAATAAATGGTTTGGGAATGTGGTGATAGATACGGATAAAGATGAAAATCTTAAAGATTTAGAGTTTTTACAAGATCAAAGCGTTGTTTCAGTCACAACCAATAGTTTAGGAAGAAATGATCCTTGCTCTTGTGGTAGTGGTAAAAAATTCAAAAAATGTTGTGCAGCTTAGTTATTTTATAGTTTTACTAAAACGTCTCATGCTTTTCAGTAACGAATAAATAATTGAAACAATCACTTAATAAAGAGAAAAATAATGCCTAGAGCAAGTGACTTAAAGCGCGGTGTAGCCGTTGAATATAATGGTAAATTGTTACTTGTTAAACTCGTTGATGTTCACAGTCCCAGTGCACGAGGAGCCGCAACCCTTTATAAGACTCGCTTTGCAGAAATTGGTACCGGTAATAAAGTTGAGCATACATTCAAAGGTGATGATATGTTAACTGCGATTGATTTGAATCGACGAGATGTTAGTTTTTCTTATATTGACGGTGATGATTATATCTTTATGGATAATGAGGATTATAGTCAGCATGTGTTTCGGTTAGTTGATATTGAGGATGAACTTCTATTCATTAATGAAGATACAAAAGGGTTGGTTGTGCTAGAAGTTAATGACAAAGCGATTGGTGTAGAGTTACCTCAATCTGTCGAAATGGTCATTACCGAAACAGACCCGTCTATTAAAGGTGCATCAGCTGCTTCAAGAACTAAACCCGCTAGATTTGAAACTGGGTTAACTATTCAAGTACCAGAATATATATCTAATGGTGAAAAAGTTAAAATTAATACTAGTGATCGAAAATTTATGGGTAGGGCTGATTCATAATGCTTTTGAGTAATCGAAAAATATTGAACAACAAACGACCATCACTTATTGATTCGTTACATGCGATTGAAATTTCAGAAGATGCTATCACTATTTTAGACAGCACTAAAGATTATAAAAAACATCTTTTGCAGTTCATAAATACAGCCAGGAAACGAATTTATATAACAGCTCTTTACTTACAAGATGATGAAGCAGGGAAAGAAATATTAACGGCATTATATGAAGCAAAGCAAAATAACCCTAAACTTGATGTAAAAATATTTGTCGATTTTTTAAGAGCACAAAGAGGCTTAATGGGACATGCAAAAAGTGATGGAAATGTTCGTTTGTATCGAGAGTTTGATAAAAAATATGAGCATAAAATAGATATTTTTGGTGTGCCAGTTAAAAGTAAAGAGTTTCTTGGTGTGCTTCATTTAAAAGGCTTTGTTTTTGATAGTACGTTATTTTACAGCGGTGCGAGTATTAATAATATTTATCTACAACAGAAAGAGCGTTATCGATACGATCGTTATCAAATGATAGAATCAAGAAGTTTGGCAGATTCTTTTGTTCGATTTTTAAGAAATAATTTCCTGACAAGTGATGCTGTTCAGTCGCTAACGAATAATGATATTCCAAAAGTGAAAGGATTAAAAAAAGCGATAACTATTCTGAAAAAAGGGTTGAGAAAGTCGGGCTATTATTTTAAGGCAGAAGAAGTTAATAATAAAAACAGTATTTTATTAACGCCAATGCTTGGATTTGGTACCAGAAAAAACATTTTAAACAAAACCATTCATCAATTAATTAAACAAACTGAAGAACAAGTAGTTATCTTTACGCCTTATTTTAACTTTCCATCAAAAATTCATTCGGCTATTCGTCGATTACTTAAACAAGGAAAAAAAGTGCAAATAATCGTTGGAGATAAAACAGCCAATGACTTTTATATATCTGAAAATGAAACATTCAATAAAATCGGGATCCTACCTTATCTTTATGAAGTAAGTCTAAGGCGGTTTGTTAAAGCCAATCAAAAATATATTGACCAAAACTTATTAGATGTATGTTTGTGGTTAGATCAAGATAATAGTTTTCATTTGAAAGGAATTAATTCTGACAAGAAAAATTATTTGTTAACGGGACACAATATTAATCCACGCGCATGGCGACTAGATATTGAAAATGGTGTTTTAGTGCAGGATCCACAGCAAAAACTCAAAAACAAATTTGACCATGAACTTCAACAAATTATTAAAAATGCCAGCCGAATTAATCATTTTGAAGAAATAGAGCTACCGAAAGATTATCGACCCGAAGCAAGAAAATTATTAAAAGTAGCAAAGCGAGCAAAATTAGATAGCATTTTAAACCGGCTTTTATAGATAAAAAATTATAACATTCACAAAAATAATAAGGATAAAAAATGAGAAATACTAAAGAAAAATATGGGAAAGTAGCTATTGTAATCCATTGGATAATGGCGCTGATGGTGATTGCGTTAGTTTTTATCGGCTTTAGCTTAGATGATATTGAAAAGCCACTTAAATTTACGATTATAGGGCTACATAAGGCGACAGGAACACTAGTCTTAGTTTTAGCATTATTTCGTTGGTATTGGATGATTAGTAATGAATCACCGGCGCCGGTAGAAGGTATGTCTAAAGCTGAAATTGGTATCAGCCATGCGACTAAATGGATCCTTATGCTAGCATTAATAGGAATGCCAATGTCTGGTATCATTATGTCAATGTTTGCTGGTTATGGGATAGATATTTATGGGCTATTTGAAATTTTACCAATGTTTGAAAAGAATATTGATAATGCTAAATTTTTTGGTTCATTACATGAGTTAGGAGCTTACGCTATCTCTATTATTATTGGCCTGCATATTTTAGCGGCTTTAAAGCATCACTTTATTAATAAAGATAATGTGTTTAAGCGCATGCTCGGTCGATAAATTTACTCGTCATATGTTTCGTGCAACGGTCTCTATTCATACTTAAAGAAGACAGAGGTGATATATCAATCAATTAATTAAAGAGTCAGCATCTAAGTCGACCCCTTTTTTACTTTCTGCCGCTGCATTTGTCATTGTTATTGCCGGAATGAAAGAAGCAGCGCCAATATTAGCACAGTTCTTTTTGGCAATGTTTATTGCGGTCGTTTGTATTCCACCGATTAATTGGCTAGTATCAAAAAAACTACCGGAAGGAATTTCTATCGCATTAGTTTTGATCATGATGCTATCTTTTTTGGGATTTGTTGGATACTTAGTTGGAGATTCGATTCAATCATTTAGTGCGAATAAAGAAATTTATTCCGCTAAATTAGAAGAGAACCTAGGTGGATTATTTGTTTGGTTAAGCGGTTTTGGCATTTCATTAGAAGGATTAAAGCTAGCAAGTTTGATTGATGAGTATGGGTTGGCTTTAGTTAGCCGAGTTATTGGCGGACTCAATATTATCTTTCAACAGTTCTTCGTTATATTTTTAAGTGTTATTTTTATATTGGCAGAAATGTCTAGCTTTCCTGAAAAATTTGCAAAAGCATTTTCAAATAGTCAAGAGAAAATGATTCATGTTAATAGAATCCTAGAAAAAATAAGGCACTATTTGGCAATAAAAACAGCAGCAAGTTTGTTGACTGGTTTTATTGTTTCAGTCTGCTTGTTTTTTATTGGCGTTGATTACCCTTTTCTTTGGGGGATGTTAGCTTTTTTACTCAATTATATTCCTAATATAGGTTCCATCATCGCATCAATCCCTCCTTTGATGTTGGCTTTTATTCAAATTGGCCCTAGCGCTGTTTTATGGACAGGCTTAACTTTTATTTTTGCTAACACCATCGTTGGAAACGTGTTAGAACCAAAATTTATGGGGAAGATGTTAGGGCTTTCAACTTTTGTGGTATTTCTTTCTCTAATATTTTGGGGGTGGATCTTTGGTTCTGTAGGAATGTTTTTATCGGTGCCTTTGACGATGACTATTAAAATTATATTAGAAACAAATGATAAAACTTTATGGATAGCAATTATGCTTGGTCCAGACATTGAAGAGCAATAAGAACTGAAGCAAAGCTAAAATAAGATCTCAAACATTACAAAATTTGTTACATTTGATTAAATTTGACACATTAAATATTTAGTATGATGAGTTTTGTTAGTATTAGTTCAATTCGTTGGCATTGGTATGGGAGATTTTTATGCGACAAGTTTTAAATCATGTTCGAGTACAAGCATTCAAAAAGCGAGTTATTGGAGCATTTAATCAAGTCTTTGATAATCCAGTTGGACGTCCAGCTAAAAAAGCGTTAATCACTGTTGTAGGTGTATTCATAACTTTATTAGGGATTATATTGATTGTACTTCCTGGACCCGCTTCTTTATTCATACCGATTGGTTTAGCTATACTCGCATTGGAATACCCTATAGCAAGGACTTGGTTACGTAAGTTCCAACGGTTGTTGACTGCTTCCGCAAAAAAAGCGGATCGGTTGGTCGGTAGAATTTTCAAAAGAAGGATGAGGCAATAGATTATAAACACTCTTGTCCTGATACTAACGCTAGGAATTAGTTTAAATTAAAATAACCTGCTAGAATTTGTAACATATTATTTGTTTTGTATTCTAAATAATTAACTAATATAAGACGATACACTGCTTACATTTTGCATTTGAAATATCGATTTTGTATTTTCAGTTGTATGACTAGTGGAAGTTATGGTTAGCGGGAGGCGTAAACGTGAGTTTAAAGCGGAGTTTTAATCCTCAATCCTTTTCTAAAACGAATATTCTATTCGTTTATTTGATCGTTGCTATTTTAAGTTTTGGAATTTCATTTAGTGTTTACAATACCGCTTTAAATCTTTCGCAAGTTAACCATAAATTAACCACAAAAGAACTGCCTGTTCTAAATTACCTTTCTGAATTAAAACATTGGTTAACTGAGCATGAACGGATTTTGTATGAACATTATGCTGAAGTTAACAAAAATGAGAATGAACCAAGGCTTATTTTAGCTAGCCAAAATATACAATTTAGCCTGTCTAAACTTAAAGTGTTTTTCCCAGATAATATTCAGCTTGAAAAACTAGAGTCACTTAATTTAT
>CAZRPK010000088.1:0-12032 GCA_964601915.1 uncultured Kangiella sp.
CAGATAGCGCCTCATATCTAAAAGGGTATTTACACAGTTAGGATTACACCCTCGATTTACTCAATAAACTTAAACTCTCCTATAGCCAAATCACTTAAATGCCAATCTCTAATCGATACTCTAATTAAGCGCAAAGTTGGAAACCCTACCGCCGCCGTCATTCTTCTAACCTGACGGTTTTTACCTTCTTTGATTTTTAATTCCAACCAACTTGTGGGAATATTTTTTCTAAATCTAACAGCTGGTTCTCTCTCCCATAGAGGGGTGCTAAAAACCTTTTTTGCCTCCACCTCTATATCAATTATTCTAGCCTTCGCTGGTTGGGTATTTCCATCCTTTAGCTGCACGCCTTTGATTAATGATGAAATTGCTTCATTAGTTAATTCACCTTCAACCTGCACCCAATAAGTTTTTTCCATTTTATGTTTGGGATGGCTTATTTTATGTTGTAGCTTTCCATCATTAGTCAGTATTAATAACCCTTCCGAATCTTTATCCAAACGACCTGCAGGGTAAACATCTTTTATATCAATAAAATTAGCTAAGGTTATATCACTTTCTTCACCACTGAACTGACATAAAGTATTAAAGGGTTTGTTAAACGCGATTAGGATCGGATTTATTGATAAAGCACGGCTATTTTGTTTATAGCTATCAATTTTATCTCGTTTTGAGATTTTTCTATTTGTTCGAGATCGTCGCTTTGAGAAAATTTTCTTGTTTTTCACAACAGAACCGCAGAATTTGACGTATAATTGAAGACATTATTATGACCTTTTATGATGACTATTAGCAACTTACTTGAACTTGAATTCGCTCTTTTCTTGAACTTAAAACCAAATGGAATCCAAATGACTCAGTCTAACATTAACAATTCGAAGATTATTTATACCATCACAGATGAAGCACCCGCATTAGCAACATTTTCATTATTACCGATTGTTAAAGCTTTTACCGCACAGGCGAATGTAGCTGTTGAGACTCGTGATATATCTTTAGCTTCAAGAATTTTAGCTAATTTCTCACATTGTTTAGACGATTCTCAAAAAGTAGAAGATGCTTTAGTTGAGTTAGGCGTTGTCGCTAAGTCACCGGAAGCTAATATTATTAAATTACCTAATATCAGCGCATCGATTCCCCAGTTAATTGAAGCTATTACCGAGTTACAAAGTAAAGGTTATGGAATTCCTGATTTTCCTGCTGATCCAAAAACTGATCAAGAAAAAGAAGATAGAGCTAATTATTCTAAAGTTTTAGGCAGTGCGGTTAATCCGGTATTAAGAGAGGGTAATTCTGATCGTCGTGCGCCAGCATCAGTAAAACAATATGCTAGAAACAATCCTCATCGTATGGGTGTTTGGTCTTCAGAGTCAAAATCACATGTGGCTAATATGTCCGATGGTGATTTTTATCATAGTGAACAGTCAACATTAATTAATGATGCTGGAAACTTAAAAATCACATTAGTCGGAACAAACGGCGAACAAACGATTTTAAAAGAGTCGGTTGCGGTGTTAAAAGATGAAATTGTTGATGCATCTTCAATGAGTAAAAAAGCATTAAGAGAATTCTTAGAAACGGAAATGCAAGATGCCAAAAAGCAGGATATTTTATTTTCAGTTCATTTGAAAGCGACCATGATGAAAGTTTCTGATCCAATTATGTTTGGTCATGTTGTTTCCGTTTATTTTAAAGATGCCTTTGAAAAACATGCGGATACTTTTGAAAAAATAGGTGTAAATCCAGACAATGGATTAACTTCTTTGTTTACAAAAATAGCGGAGTTACCCGATGCAGAACGTGCAGTAATTGAAGCTGACATTAAAGCCTGTTACGACAACCGTCCTGCAATCGCAATGGTAGACTCTGATAAAGGTATTACTAATTTGCACATGCCAAACGATGTCATTATTGATGCATCTATGCCTGCTTACATTCGTTCTTCTGGGAAAATGTGGGGCGCTGATGGCAGACAATATGATACTAAGTTTGTGATCCCTGATACTTGTTATTCAGAATTTTATCAACAAGTGATTGAAGACTGTATTAAAAATGGTGCTTATGATCCAGTGACAATGGGTTCTGTTTCTAATGTGGGTTTAATGGCACAAAAAGCTGAAGAGTATGGTTCGCATGATAAAACATTTAATATCCCAATGGTTGGACAAGTTCAAGTGACTAATGAGTCGGGTGATATTTTATTGGATATCAATGTTGAAAAAGGCGATATCTGGAGAATGTGCCAAGCGAAAGATGCACCGATCAAAGATTGGATAAAATTAGCGGTTACTCGTGCAAAAGCGACAGGACTTCCTGCTATTTTTTGGTTAGATGAAAATCGTGCACATGATGCTCAATTAATTAAAAAAGTGAATCAATATTTACTAGAGTATGATACGACTGGCTTAGAAATTAAAATAATGAAACCAGTTGATGCGGTTAATTTTTCAATTGAACGGATCAGAAAAGGTGAAGATACTATTTCTGTAACCGGTAATGTTTTACGTGATTATTTAACTGATTTATTTCCTATTCTAGAAGTCGGAACTAGCGCAAAAATGTTATCAATTGTGCCGTTAATGAATGGAGGTGGCTTATTCGAAACAGGCGCAGGAGGTTCTGCTCCTAAACACGTTCAGCAGTATGTTGAAGAAGGTCATTTACGTTGGGATTCACTCGGTGAATTTTTGGCTCTAGCAGCATCGCTGGAGCATTTAGCAATCGTTAATGATAATGCTTCTGCTAATGTACTTGCTGAAACATTAGATTCAGCAACTGGAAAATTTTTACTAGAAAATAAATCACCGTCTAGGAAAGTGAAAGAATTAGATAATAGAGGCAGTCATTTTTACCTAACATTATTTTGGGCACAAGCATTAGCTGAGCAAACTAAAGATTCTGATTTAGCCAATAAATTCAAAAATGTTGCTCAACAATTAACTGATAATGAAAATAAAATTGTAGAAGAATTAAATGCTGCGCAAGGTGAGAAAATGGATTTAGAAGGTTATTACTTAGTTAATACTGAGAAGACATCGGCTAATATGCGACCTAGTGAAACTTTGAATCAAATTATTGATAGTTTAAATTAAAAACAAAAAAATCACCGCGGAGGAAAAAAATAATCTATATGCTTTTCTCCGCGCCTTCGTAGAGAGTTATATTTTACAAATGTGTTCGTAATTCAAGTAGCTCTGGAAAAAAACTAATATCCAGAGCTTTTTTTAGAAAATTAACACCACTGGAACCACCCGTCCCCATCTTGTTTCCTATGATTCGTTGAACCGTGTACATATGTTTAAAACGCCATTGTTGAAAGGCATCTTCTATATCAACTAGGTTTTCTGCGAGTTCATATAATTCAAAATATTGATTAGAGTTTCTATAAACTTTTAGCCAAGCATCTAGTACCGATTGATCTGACGAGTATGGCTTCGAGAAGTCTCTTTCTAGCATATCCTGATTAATCCCTAGATCTTTTTTGTGAAGAACCTTGATAACTTCATCATAGAGGCTCGGAGCCTTTAGGATTGAACTTAAGTCTTCGTGTACATCTTGATTTGCTTCATGGACGGCAATTAAGTCCGTATTTTTATTGCCCAATAAAAATTCTAACTTGCGATATCCATAGGACTGAAATCCAGAAGAATGACCTAATGAATCACGAAACTTTAAATAATCAACAGGTGTAAGTGTCGAAAGAATATTCCAAGACTGAGTCAATTGATTAAATATTTGTTTAACTCTAGAGATCACTTTAAATGCTTGTCCAAATTCATCATTTTGAATATTTTTGATTGCTGATGATAGCTCATGACCTGCTAATTTTATCCATAACTCACTTGATTGGTGGATCACTATAAAAAGCATTTCATCATGTTCAGTACTTAAAGGATTTTGAGAGGATAAAATTGTCTCTAAATTCAGATAGTCACCATAGGACATATCATCGTTAAAGTCAGTATGAATAGATTCTTCCATTGCTCGAGTATTATTTGGATTATTCGCTACTTTAGATGAGTGAGGGCAACTCATAAAAAACTCCTATTAATTCTGACAAAAAGATAATAACAAAATTTAGACTTAAACGCAGTCAATAAACCCCTTAATGTTAATAGATGCGTTACATATATTTGTGTTTGTAACAAAGTGTTAATAATGCAAACTTTTTAGAAATACAAAACGACTAAAGAGTTATATTTAATAAATGCTAAAAAAAGGGGTCATTGATGACTAAAGTTAAACAAGCAATTACTGTTGGGTTTTTAACGGTTTTATTTGTTTTTTGTTCTAATGCAGAAGAAATAAAAAATGGCGAACTTAAGAAAACAGCCTCTGAAAAATTAACATATAATATCCCCAGAGTAGATGAAGTACCTGTAATTGATGCCGTTATTGGATTAGATGAATGGAAAAATGCGACTCAAATAGAGTTAGCTTATGAAATAAATCCCGGTGACAATTTACCAGCTAGAGTAAAGACCACTGCTTATATGATGGAAGATGGTGAACAGATCTATTTTGCCTTTAAAGCGCAAGATCCTAACCCCGAAAAAATACTCGCTTATTTTAGAGATCGCGATGGTATTTTTCAAGATGACTTTTTAGGTGTGATCATTGATACTTTTAATGATGAAAGGCGTGGATTTGAGTTTTTTGTTAACCCTTTAGGCGCGCAAGCTGATTTAACTCGAGATGATAGTCGTAACAATGAAGATTCATCATGGGATGCAACATGGGATAGTTTGGGTAAAGTCACGGATGATGGTTATGTTGTTGAAATGGCGATACCTTACCGAGCGATTCGATTTCCTGCGGGAAAAATGCAGCAAAAATGGGGTATTCAGTTTTTGCGGATTTATCCTAGAAGTTCGAGGTTTTTATTTAGTAATGGCCTAAATGATCGTGATGCTGATTGTTCGGTTTGCCAATATAATAAAGTTGAAGGTATGCCAAATATCAAAACGGGGCGTAATATTGATGTCACGCCAACCTTAACGTATATCAATGCCGAGAAGCGCGATCCTGAGGCTGGTACTGATTGGCAAGAGACAGCTTCAGAGTTTGATGCCGGTCTAAATGTACGATGGGCAATGACAGAGAATTGGATTTTAAACGGTACTTTTAACCCTGATTTTTCGCAGGTCTCTGCTGATGCTGGACAGCTCGATATCAATACCACTTTCTCTCTATTCTTTCCCGAATCTCGACCTTTTTTCTTAGATGGTGCAGACTATTTCACTTCATCAAACCAGTTAGTACATACTAGAAATATTGCCGATCCCGATTTTGGGATAAAGGTAACGGGTAAACAAGATGGTCAAAGTGCCGGTGTAATTATTGCTCAAGATACCAGTACGAGTTTTTTAATCCCAGGTAATCAAGGTTCGGATATCGCTATTTTAGGTGAAGGCGATACCGATGTTTTTGTCGCAAGATATCAAAAAGATATTGGCGACAAAAACAATTTTGGGGTGTTAGCGACTCACCGAAGTAGTGGCGATTATAGCAATGATGTATTGGCATTTGATGGTAAATATTATTTTTCTAAAAATGACAGTATTGATATCCAGTATATGCGATCGGATTCAGATAACCCTTTTGACGTTCAAACCGACTTCAAGCTGGCACCAAATCAGCAAGACCGCGCCTATACTTTACGTTATCGACATAATGAAGAAGATTACTATCTATATGCATCTCATTCAGATTTTGGAAAAGACTTTAGAGCGGATATGGGATTTATAAGTCAGGTGGACTATACAAAGTCAGTCGTCGGTGGTGGTTACACTTGGTTTGGTGAAAAGGATAGCAAGTGGACGCGTTGGGGTTTAGGGGGGGACTGGGATATAACAAAAGATCAGTCAGGTAAGCAACTTGAAAAAGAGATAGAAATGCAAGCGAGAATTTCTGGTCCTAAGCAATCTCATCTAAAAGTGGGGATCACTTCTAGAGATAAATTGTATGAATCTGCTGATGTAAATCATGTTTTCGATGAAAAAAATATTTGGACTTGGTTTCAATTTAATCCATGGTCTAGCCTAAGAGTGGGTAGTTTCATGTTAATTGGCGATAGTATTGATTACGCCAATGTTGCTTTAGGTAAAATGACGATACTGGAACCATTTACAAATTGGCAGTTGGGCAAACATTTTAATGTTAGGTTAAGTACTGTTTTTAAAAAAATGGATGTTGAAGGCGGTGAATTGTTTGATGCCCAATTAATCGATCTTAGGATGGTTTATCAATTTAATATTAGAAGTAAATTAGCATTGACTTTACAAGGCTCAGATATAACTCGTAATTTAGATTTGTATACGGATTCAGATGATTTAGATCGACAGACTAAAAGCTTTGGAACACAATTAATTTACTCCTATAAAATCAACCCATTATCGTTAATGTACTTAGGTTATTCTGATTCGGGATTTCAGAATGATAACCTATCAAAAATTCATAAAACTGATCGAACAGTTTTTGCTAAGTTTAGCTATATGTGGCAAATATGAACTGCATTATAAAATACTTTCTCAACTAAAAGCGCCTTAAATATTTTCTTTGGGACGTTTTTAGTTTAATCTCTTTTCCCATGCGACAAGATAGAGCAAAAATCACTCGATTTAAAGTTAAACTCGGGATTCAATATAGCGAAAATGATGTTGTCGCTATAGAAGAACCTTTGCAAATAGAGCTTTTGCATAATCATCATCGCCAAAGTCATTCTATAACCATGCGAACTCCGGGAAATGATGAATATTTAACTTATGGATTACTTTTTGCGGAAGGCATCATCTCTAGCGCAGATGAGGTAGAGACGATTCAGGTTTCCAAGGTAAAGGGAGAGATTGAAGCCGGTCAAATAGAAGTTAAGTTATCGGACTCCATCAATTTATCCTCAAAATTAATATCGAGAAAAATGACAAGTTACTCCAGTTGTGGCATTTGTGGTAAAACGAGCCTCAAAGCATTAGAGCTAAAAAAAACTCGTCCACAACGGAAATTGCTCTCCAGAATAAATGCTAAACAGATTTTAGTCGTCAGAGACATATTATCTAAACAATCACTTTTTACAGGTACCGGCGGTTCACACGTAGCCGGAGTTGTATATGAATCTGAGGTTGATGCTGAGTCTGAGGTCAAAGGGCATCATCAACTGGATTTTGACAATGCTATTTGTTTTGAAGATGTCGGTAGACACAATGCATTAGATAAATTAATTGGATCAGAATTGTTGCACAATAACCTCTCGAAAGCTGGTGTGATTATTTTATCAGGTCGTGTAGGTTTTGAGTTAGTGCAAAAAATAGTGATGGCAGGATTTTCAACTATTGTTGCTCTGGGTGCACCAAGTGATTTATCAATCAAAGCAGCGAATCAGTTTGGTGTCACTTTGATTGGTTTTGCAAAAGATAACCAGTACAATCTTTATACGTTTTAGTGGTTTTTGGCTAGACTTACTGGTAGCATTCCGCGCGTAAAATTTGCGGTTTTAACAGTAGTTTTGATTAGCTAAATATATATCAGGTGAAAAAAATATGAGCAATAACACAGGCAACATTATCAGCGGTACTGAATTTTCCGCCAAGCTGCGTGAAACCATTAAGCATAAAGTAGCCATTCTAAAAAAAAATCATGCAATAGTTCCAGGCTTAGCCGTTGTTTTGGTCGGAGACGATCCTGCAAGCCAAGTTTATGTCCGCAATAAAGGTAAACAAACCCTAGAAGCCGGAATGAAATCAGTTGAGCATAAGTTAGCAGAAGATACCAAAGAAGAAGATTTGTTGGCGGTTATTGAAAAGCTTAATAATGACAACTCTATTCACGGTATTTTGGTGCAATTACCGTTACCCGCTCACATTAATGAAGAGCGAGTGATTAACTCAATATCAGTTGAAAAAGATGTCGATGGATTTCATTTAACCAATATTGGTTTATTATCAACGGGATCAGATAAAGCTGTGATACCTTGCACGCCTTTAGGTTCCATAATGATGTTAAAGGATCGACTAGGCTCGCTTTCAGGTAAAAAAGCAATTGTAGTGGGACGTTCAAATATTGTCGGTAAACCGATGGCGGCTTTATTATTAAAAGAAAGTTGCACTGTCACTATTGCGCATTCTAGAACGCAAAATTTAGAAGATGAATGTAGAAAAGCGGACATATTAGTCGCCGCTGTTGGTCGTCCGGAGATGATCAAAGGTGATTGGATAAAACCCGGCGCAGTGGTTTTAGATGTCGGTATTAACCGAATCGAAAAAGAAGGTGGAGGCACAAAATTAGTCGGCGACGTAGAATTTGAATCGGCATCTAAAGTAGCTAGTGCGATCACTCCCGTTCCTGGCGGTGTAGGGCCAATGACGATTGCCTGTTTGTTAGAAAATACTTTACAACAGGCCTGCCGTATCAATCACCTTGCCAGTTCAGAACTGTGATTTATAAACTAAGCAAGAAGAAAATTAGCATAATTGCAGCTGCTTATAGGTGATTAAGAGAAATAACTAATGGAATTTTATTGTTCCATGCTAGAAGGGATTATGATGAAAATTAATTTGTACTGTAATAAAAAAAGTCGAACAATCTAAAATTGTTAGACATTTTTTAATGTAGTGGGTGTTATGTCCATCCCACTTCAAGATGCAGAATCTAGCATCTAAAAATTATCGTTGATTATACCTGTAAGAGTATGCTCGATAATTAGGTAAAGCATTTCGGAAAAAATCATCAATTTTATCGAGCTACAAATAGAACTGAACGAATTAAAGGCATCGTTCGCTCTAATATATCTGAGTTGTCTAGAATAATAGCTCTCTAGTTAATTCCTAAATGCTAAATGCTAAATGATTATTAATAATGACTGATTTGTTTCTAGTATGAGGATTAGTTTGTCCACTTATTGATACCCTTTAGAAATAAAAAAGGCTGGAAAAACCAGCCTTAAAACAAATAGTTAGCCAACAACTTGACCTAATTGGAATATAGGTAGATACATAGCAATAATTAAACCACCTACTAAAACACCCAGAACAGCCATAATTAAAGGCTCAATTAATGCGCTCAATCCATCTACGGCATCATCAACTTGTTGCTCATAAATATCTGCGACTTTACTTAACATCGCATCAATTGAACCTGATTCTTCACCGATTGCAACCATTTGTACAACCATATTGGGAAAAACCCCAGTAGATTGCATAGCCATATTCATTTGCATGCCAGTCGTTACATCATCTCTAATTTTATAAATGGCATCTCTATATAATGCGTTACCTGATGCGCCGGCAGCGGAATCGAGAGCTTCAACTAGAGGAACTCCTGCAGCAAAAGTAGTCGCTAACGTTCGAGTGAATCTAGCAATTGCTGCTTTGTGTAATAGCTCTCCAACAATTGGAGCTTTTAGCAATATTTTATCTTGCCTATCTCTCATGCTTTTAGATCTTTGTAACATGTATTTGTATGTTGCCCCTCCTCCTATCGCACCAAATAAAAACACCCACCAAGATTCCACCATAAAGTCTGATATTGCTATTACAAACAAGGTGAACGCTGGTAACTCAGCACCAAAACCTTGGAATATTTCTCTAAACTGAGGAACAACTTTAACTAATAGTATTGCTGTAACTATTACCGCAATAATTACTACTGCAATTGGATAGTTAAGAGCTTTCTTTATTTTAGATTTTAACGCTTCTGTTTTTTCTTTATAAAGGGCAATTCTATCCAACATTCCCTCTAGGGAGCCTGATTGTTCACCGGCATCCACTAAGTCACAAAAAAGATCATCAAAATACTTGGGGTGTTTACGCAAAGAATCTGCCATGGTTTGGCCAGCTTCAATATCGGCTTTAATGCTTAACAATAAATCTTGAACAGAAGCTTTTTCATTGCCTCTACCAATGATATCGAAAGATTGTACTAGTGGAACACCTGCTTTCATCATTGTAGCAATTTGTCGAGAAAATAATGCTACGTCTGCCGCAACTACCGGTTTACCCTTACCACTACCAAATAGAGGTTGAGCCACTTTATTGACTTTAATAGGGCTGATACCTTGCTTTCTCAGCTGTGCTTTTATTACAGCAGAAGTCTCAGCAGTCATTTCCCCTTTTATTCTTTGACCTTTTTTATCAGCACCTTCCCATTTAAATTGGTGTTGCTTTGGTGCTTTTGCAGCTTTAGAACTTTTGCGAGTAGGCTTTTTAGTATGAATCGCTTGAACAGCCATAATATTTCCTTGGTTTATATTTTAAGCATTGCCGGTGTAACTGTAACTGGGACGGAATTGCTTAAATCAATTATTTCAGTATAAATTTATCTCAAATATGGGAAAAAATGTAGGAGTTATCTTAATCCAAACGAATCTACTCCCATAGTATTACTTAATGCTGGGTGACTCTATTCACTTCTTCTAATGAAGTAACGCCTTGCATCACTTTTAGTAAAGCTGAACGGTGTAAATCATTAACACCTTCTTTTGCCGATTGTTTGCCAATATCTAAAGCATTTCCTCCATCCATTAGAATTTGCCCCATTTCCTTTGAAAACTTCATTACTTGATAAATACCAACACGACCTTTATAGCCGTTTACGCATTTATCACAACCGACTGGTTCATATATTTTGAATTTTCCAATCTCATCTTCTTTAAAACCACGCTCTAACATAACATTTTTAGGTAATTTAACTTCACTTTTACAAGTTTCACAAAGGCGTCTTGTTAATCGTTGGGCTATCACCAAATTAACGCTAGTTGCTATATTAAATGCCGGAACACCCATATTAATCATTCTAGTAATGGTCTCGGGGGCACTGTTGGTATGTAATGTTGATAATACTAAATGACCGGTTTGAGCGGCTTTGATAGCTATTTCAGCTGTTTCTAAATCTCGAATTTCTCCAACTAAAACTATATCAGGATCTTGACGAAGAAATGAGCGTAAAGCAGTTGCAAATGTTAAACCTTGCTTAGGGTTTACATTTACTTGATTAACTCCCTCAAGATTTATTTCTACTGGGTCTTCTGCCGTAGAAATGTTAGTTTCAACCGTGTTGATAATATTGACAGCCGTATAAAGGGAAACGGTTTTACCACTACCTGTTGGACCAGTTACTAAAACCATGCCTTGTGGTTTATGAATTGCTTCCATAAACAAGTCTTTTTGCTCTGGTTCATAACCTAATACATCAATACCCAGTTTCGCGGCTGCGGAATCTAAAATACGCATTACAATTTTTTCACCAAACAAGGTTGGCAGTGTGCTCACACGAAAATCAATGGATTTGGTTTTAGACAGTTTTAATTTAATTCGACCATCTTGGGGAACTCGCTTTTCAGAGATGTCTAATTTAGACATAACTTTTAATCTAGCGGCAATCCTAACAGACAGATTAGCCGGGGGGCTTGCTACTTCAGATAATATACCATCAATTCTAAATCTAACTCGGTAACGTTTCTCATAAGGTTCAAAATGTAAATCAGAAGCACCTTTTTTGATAGCATCAAGTAGGATTTTATTAACAAAACGTACTATCGGGGCTTCATCTGCTCCATTGTCATCATCCCCTGTATTTGTATCTTCATCAACCGTTTCTAAATCCATATCATCGAAGTCATCATCTCCGAAGTTATCCATATTTTCACTTTCTTTTTCTTCTAGGACTTTTTCTATGATACGGGTCAGTTTTGTTTCTTCAATGAGAACTGCTTCAGTGGTTAGACCTGAATGAAACTTGAACTCATCTAGAGCGGCAAGGTTAGTCGGATCTGACACACCAACATATAAGCGTTTTCCTCGTTTAAATAAAGGAATTGCATGGTGTTTATTAATCAATGATTCGCTTACAAGTGAGGTGGCTATTTGTTCAAAATCGATCGCGTTGATATCAAATAAGGGAACACCAAATTCCGTTGAAGCAGCAATTGCAATGGACTTTGAGTCTGCAAAGTTATTTTCTACAAGATAAGTCACTAGGTTCATTTTATTTTTTTGAGCATTGGAAATGGCATCCATTGCTGCTGGCTCATCTAAAAAGCC
>CAZRPK010000089.1:0-12027 GCA_964601915.1 uncultured Kangiella sp.
GCGTCAAAATATCAAAGAGTTCTACCAACAGAAGAAGAGTTAATTGCTGAAATTGAGAGGGAGAAACGTTTGATTGAAAGCGCGGAAGGTAATAATTATGACCATTAAACTCACAGAATACAGTCACGGAGCAGGATGCGGATGCAAAATCTCTCCGTCTGTCTTATCTCAAATAGTGGCATCCAAACTACCGCTATTTAACGATCCCAATTTACTAGTCGGCAATGAAACCAGTGATGATGCCGCCGTTTACGATCTTGGTAATGGCACATCGATCATCTCTACCACCGATTTTTTTATGCCAATAGTGGACGACCCAATCACTTTTGGGCGTATAGCTGCGACTAATGCCATTAGCGATATTTACGCTATGGGAGGCAAACCTATCATGGCGATTGCTATTCTAGGATGGCCTCTGGATAAGCTGAGTCCAGAAGTTGCCCAGCTAGTCGTAGAAGGTGGTCGAATAGCTTGTAAAGATGCTGGCATCTCTTTAGCGGGCGGCCATAGTATTGATTCCCCTGAACCTATTTTTGGATTAGCGGTTACTGGTTCTATTGACACTGATAAGGTTTTAAAGAACTCTACTGCGAGATTAGGCGATCAACTCTTTTTGACAAAGCCACTTGGTGTTGGAATTTTAACCACTGCGCAAAAGAAAAAGATATTAAAAGATGAAGATTCCAATCTTGCCATTGAAGCAATGTGTCAGCTTAATAAAATAGGGCAGGTTTTTTCTGAATTAAATGGTGTTTCTGCAATGACCGATGTAACTGGGTTTGGTTTATTTGGGCATTTAGGCGAGGTTTGTAAAGCAAGCGGGTTATCTGCGGAAATTGAATTGAATAAAGTCCCCAAAATTCCTCAAGCTGAATACTATCGAAAACAAGGCTCTGTTCCTGGAGGGACTCATCGTAATTTTGAAAGTTATGGTGATAGCATATCGACTCTTACTTGCTCCGCTCTCAAACAAGAACAATTAGAATGGGGATGCGATCCTCAAACCAGTGGCGGTTTATTGGTTTGTGTTGAAAAAGATTCGATTGATGACTTTCTAAAAATCGCAAAGAAAAATCAATTAGAGCTCACCACCTTTGGGAAAATGATTGAACAAAAAGAGAAACTTATTTATGTCTCGTGAAGACTCTAACAATTATAGAGAAATATTTTTATCTGATGCGCCAATGATTGACTTGAGGGCGCCTTGTGAATTCATATTGGGAGCCTTCCCCACCAGTAAAAACTTATCTTTAATGAGCGATCAAGAACGTGAAAAAGTGGGAATTTGTTATAAAAAACAGGGGCAAGAAGCCGCAATAAAATTGGGTCATGAACTGGTTAAAGATCAAAATAAAAGTGAGAAAATTTCAAAATGGCACTCTTTCGCAAAAGAACATAAAGAGAATGGCTATTTTTACTGCTTTAGAGGTGGTTTAAGATCAAGGACTAGCCAGCAGTGGTTATCTGAATCGGGATTAGATTTTCCACTGATTAAAGGTGGCTACAAAGCCATGCGCCGATTTTTAATTGATGAAACCGAACGGTTAGTCGACGAAACTGAAATTATCGTAGTTAGTGGTTTAACCGGAAGCGCCAAAACAAAATTCCTAAAAATGCAGAAGAATAGTATCGATCTGGAAGGACTGGCCAATCATCGTGGATCAAGTTTTGGAAGATACATAACACCTCAACCAACTCAAATAAGTTTTGAAAATAGTTTAGCGATTGATCTTTTGAAATTTGAAAGCTCAAATGAAAAAATACTTTTGTTAGAAGATGAAAGTAGACTAATAGGTTCTCGCTCTTTATCATTAAGTCTTAAAAATAAAATGGAACAATCTAAAATAGTGATGATAGAAGAAAGCTTTGAGTTTCGAGTATCGCAAATTTATGATGACTATGTTGTTGATATGATAAAGGCTTACGAAACCTATTCAGAATCCTCAGGGATTAATACAAATAAGGATACGATCGATATTTATCAAGAATATTTAGAAAACTCTACTTTAAGAATCAAAAGGCGATTAGGTGGAGTCGGGTTAAAAGAAATGATGACTCTTATAACAAAAGCAATTGATATGCAAAAGAAAACTGGCGAATTATCACTTCATAAAAAATGGATCATTTATCTATTAAAAAACTATTACGACCCAATGTATCAATACCAAGTCGAAAAAAAAATGGAGCGAGTGGTTTTCAAGGGAAAAACTTCGGCAGTATCTGAATATATCAACACTATAATATTTACAAAATAATTGATAAGATAAAACTATGAGTAACAATAATAAAACCTACTCTAATGATAGAAAATAATAGAGGGGGTGTCTGAACATCAATTACTATCAATCGATTTACAAACTTTAACCTATATTTTGGTATAGCTATACGGACAGAAATTGAGTCAAATAAAGAGTATTATGTCGCAGATGCTCATCCATAACTTCCATTTTATAACGACACAATAAACATGAATAGAAAAAAAAGAATACCATTAACTATTACAATACCACTGTTAATTATGACAGTGGTATATTTTTTGATACCAACCATTTCAAAATATGCCGTTAAATCTATGCTCCCTAATAATATTCAATTGCTAGAATGGGATATGGAATTTCTTAGTTTTAACAACCTCTGTATTAATCATGCCCTTTTCAAAATTAATTTAGATACAACAGAAAATAGATTAAGTGTACAGAATGCTTGCGTAACTCATTTTTCGAGAAATATTAATATAAGTAAGATTAGAACCAAAACTAAAGCACTTCCAGATAATCAGGTAGAAACACAAGACTTTCAAATTTCGCCACTCAACACTTCATTATTCTTTTTACCAAAAATTGATCTTACTCTTATTGAACAACTTAAAAAATTTGGAAGCCTTTCTATTAACACAATTTATTCGGAGTATTCAACACTAGAAAATAATATCGTTCTTGATATTAAGAAAATTGAAGCCAGCCATTTATTAGAAAATAATAATGAAGATAATCAGAATTTTAAATTTAGTATTAAAAATATAATCATCAGCAAGAAAGAAGAAAAGAAAAGAAAATATTCAATATTTTCAGGCCAACTAAATTTAAAAGCAAACTCTGAAATTGTTGAGTTATCATTGTCAGATTTAAATGGTAAAAACATTGCCGACTTTGAATTTAATCAAACATCAAGTCAACGGGCTTTAGAGCTTACCATTAAACCTCAATTTATGGCTCATCAATTTAAATTTCTAATTCCAGAATTTGAGCTAAACTACCCCCTTAGTGAACCACTACACATTGAAATTATACGTAACTTTAATTTTGATACTAAGAATATAGATACTCAAAATATATCTCTTTCAATAAGTTTGAAAAATCCAAAAAATGAAAAACTTAACAACCAGATTAAATTTAAACTTGATATGGCAATTAACAATGATTCAGAAAAAAACCAATTATCACTACAAGTTGCTACAGAATTAAATGGTAAAGATATTACATTTAAGCAATCTGAAGATAACGGTTCAATACAAATCATATTTGATAGACTGACGTCTAATACCAATGTGAAATTTGACACCTCTTCAAACAAGATAAAATCTATCAATGACTTAAATAATGTTATTAACATCGACCAACTCAACATCATTAAAATAGATAACACAATTGAGAAAGATCAATCAACACTTGATTTCAGTCATTTAAAAATCAGTTTAAACAATGATAAAAAACTTCCTATCAATCCTATTGAATCAATATTTAACAATATTTCAATACATGGCAAACTTACCGGGAATTCATTTAAATCAAATATTAACTCCAATAAATTAGAAATTAAAATAGGCAAAACAGATTTTTATGATGCACCATCTTTAAACTTAAATTTTTCTTTAGATAAACAAGGTGATCTTTATCACTCAAGCGGAATGGTTCAAATATCAGATTTTCTTTCTGACACGTTTATGATCAACAATAATAAAACTGAAAATATAAAAACTACGCTAAAACTAATTTTTGAATGGAATAACCTTTCAGCGTCTCTCGATCCTAAAATAAAACAACATAAAGCAATAGTTCATTCTTCTAAATTAGAATTACAGATTGAAGGAACCGATCTAACGTCCTCTAAACTCGATCTCCCCGAATTTATTTTCCGCTCCAATGGTGAAATCAATGATAATAAATTAGTGGCTAGTGGCAATTTTGATATATCGGATCAACGCTTTACTTCAATTAATCTAATCAATAACAATATTTTTTCAAAAGATAATATCTTTGCTTTAGATATCAAAAACACAAAAATGCAATATGAACTGGTCAATCAATTAGTGGCGTCGATCCTTTCTAAGATTGACTCCAAGAATGAACATAATTTATCGATCAATAAAGGCTATATAGAACATAATAATAGTATTAAAATTAATGAAAAATTCCACCTTAAAAGCAATTTGGAATTACATCAATTTGATATCGACATTGATAGTATTTTTCTTATTGATTTAAATTATAAACAGAATATTCGCTCTCTTGAACCTTTGAATTTATTTGCTCACCTAAATATTACAGAAGCAACTTTTGCTAGTGGTCTTTTATTATCAAATATTTCAAGTGAAATTGAATTACATGGTAACAAATCAAAACTAAAGCTCTCTGAGAATGAGCAGGATCAATTACTAAATATCTCAATTTCTAATTTAAAAGCAAATATATGGAATGGTAGCATTCAGTCTGATTCAATAATTGTCGAAAATGGTGTACTCAAGCCATCTTCCATCGATTTAAAAAATATCGATCTTACTGAACTAATTTTCTTTTTGGATATGAATGGATTATATGCAGATGGTAATATGGATATTCATTTACCAGTTGAACAACAAAATAAGAAGTACATCGTTGAAAATGGACATTTTAGCTCAAACAGGCCCGGCATACTCAAATATGACTCTGGACAGGAACAAGTTGATGTTGAGGCCAATATTGCATTACATGCTTTACAGAATTTTCATTATGACAAGCTAGACGGAAAAATTAATTATGATAAAAATGGCGCCTATAAGATTAAACTTCATCTGTTAGGCTCAAATCCAAGTTTGTATGATGGTTATCCGATTGATTTTGACTTGAACCTTAATGGAGAGCTCTCGGATGTATTCCAGTCAATGTTTTTAACAGGCGATTTTGAGAAGTCCATCATAGAAAGAGCAAAAATGAATAAGTTGAATCAATAATGGACATAAGAGCCGTAATAATTCAGGATCTATTCAGTTAAAATGACTTATAACTATTCTCATTGTTTAAAAAATCTTAAAAAGGAGTTCAAAATGATTAAAAAAATATTTATTCTGGCTAGCCTATCTATTTTATATGGTTGCAATCCAACAGTTAGGATAGAGGCATCTGAGCCAATCAAAATTGATATGAATGTCACAATTAAGCACGAAATAAGAATTGTTGTTGAAAAGGAAGTTGAAGAAATGTTCGAAGATGAAGAAGGTTTATTTTAGTTAGGAATCAAACTCCTAACCAAACTTAAATCTATTCAAACAACCATTTATTCAAATAACAAATTAATTATTAAAGAGGAAATTACAATGAAAACTTTACTAAACAAATTATTAATAATCTCTAGCATTATCTTCTTATCTGCATTCAGCTCTCAAGCATCAGCCGCTGATTTATCTAGCGCAAAAAGAGCGGGTATCATCGGTGAACAAGCAAGCGGGTATATCGGTTTTGTTAAATCTGCACCGAGCGACATAAAACAACTGGTCGCTTCAGTTAATAAGAAGCGTAAAACACGGTATCAAAATATTGCTAAAAGTAAAAAAATTGCCTTATCTGAAGTCGCAAAAGTTGGTGGAGCTAAAGCAATGTCTAAAACAGCTAGAGGTAATTATGTCAAACCTCAGGGAAAAGGCTGGATAAGAAAATAAAGCGATTTATAGAGAGTGTTTACCGTCATTCACTCTCTATAAATAAAATGTTTGGCTAATTATCTGTCTATCACCTTTTCCTTTTTCTATTAGTTTACCTCCCCTTAAAGAATCAAAATTATTAAAAACTGAGGGAAGATCTTTTCTAGTTTCTATAAGCTTTAGACTAAATGGGGAGTCTCTTTCGATTTCTATATCCAAAACTAAATTGCCACAAGCTTGTCCTACGCAATGATACCCATAATTCACTCTATCTTTTAATTTATCATTTTCATAGTTGATTATATTAGACCCCGTACTTATTTTTTTTAACTTAGTATTTAAAGGAAAAAATAATTTAATATCATTAACAACTACACCATTTCCATCCAACTGTATTCTAACAACTCGAGAGCCATTATTTTTCTCATCCGAAATCAGCGTGATAGCAGTCGGTTTAATTTTTAATGACTTTACTGGAACATTAATGTATTGAGTTGAAGACCAAGCCTTGGTTTTTGTAATTGTAAGGTCGCCATTTTTATTAAGCTCTGATGCTAACCCATTATTGAGCTTCTCATATTTACTTCCTATAAGTATAAATGCTTGTTGCTTTTGAGCGCCTGAAGAATTTAGTTGTAAGTATTGCAAGTTCAGTGAATTTGGCGTGTTAGTAGTATAGATAGGATTGAGCAACACCCAAGCAGCAGTGCTAAAAAATAAGATGACCAAAACAGCTTTATCTAATGACATAAATTCAAGCTGTCTTAGGTAATTACTTAATGACTTATTCTCTTGTACTGCCAAGCTATTATTCTGTTCACCCGCAAGCCCCACTGATGCGCCACTGATAAAAACAATGGCAATAAATAAACCTATCACAGGCGTCCAGTAGAAAGTCATCATGACTTCTAGTAGGTATAAACTTGGAGCGAATATAAAAATTGCTATCACAGTTAATAACATTCCGGTCACGCGATAAATTGTTCTTTCTGAGATGAAATTATTTCGATACCTTGTAATAAAAACGGGAGCCAAAATGGCTAAAGATAGAACTGATGAAATAATGAATATTGCCGATAGCTTTGGAATAGATAGTGCACATACTAATGCAAATGAACTTAGAGTTAATGCCCATAAAATAGTTAATAGTGGATAGCAAACAAAGTTTTTCACAAATTCATAACAGAATCTAGAGATGGTAAATGTACCGGCTATTAAAAACATCTGCATAGGCAAAAAATCACTAAACCAAGGTTCAGATGAGCCGTTAAGTTGGAAACTAACTAATTGAATTCCTTTTTTTAAAACAACGCTACTGATTATCGAAATAGCTAATATAAAAGTAAATGCAAATAACGTTAAGAAAAGCGAATACCAAAATCGATAAATATCTCTTTTTAGCAATATCATCATTCCTATGAACAGAATGAAAGTAACCAACGAAATGACTATGCCTATCGTTTGATTCCAATGAATGATTCCATATCCTATAACATCTTGATAGATTTGCTGATCAACAAAACTGTTTTCAATGATTGGCTTATTCTTTAACTCTTGCAATAATGCCCATAAATGATTGCCGTGTTCTTGTAAACTACCTAAATCAACATTGGATAAATTATCTAATGGCGTATGATAATGAGCCGATCTTTCTAAGTTTATAAAATTTAATCCACTTAAACCGTGTTGTTTAAATATAGTCATATCTGTATCACTTGGCATGTTCTCCCAAAGAAAAGATATAAAAGAACTAGCGATAGGAGTAAGATTAGAATATTTATTCACGTTAGAAAATACGTCAATTAATTCACCATTACTTTTACCGGTTTCAATCATTAAACTACGACCAGAACTCCCAATCGCATCTAAATTAAGCACCCATTTAATCTCATTAGCATAACGGTGTGATTGCATAAAAGCGCGCGCACCAAGCAATCCCGCTTCCTCACCATCATTAAACAGAAAGATAATATCATTTAGCGCTTTAGGCTGTTTTGCCATTAATCGAGCAATTTCAATAAGTGCAGCAACGGCCGTACCTGCATCACTTGCTCCTGGTGCAGCATTAACTGAGTCATAGTGAGCAGACACAAGAATGGCTTGGTTAGAATTGCCTAAATTCTTTTTAAAAGTATGATCCGTTCCATTGATCCTATAAACTATATTTTTAATTTGAGCGCATTTTGCTGAACCATTTACATGATCAAGGCAAAATTCTTGTTGTTGAATCTCTTCTTGATAACCTAATAAACGCATAGTCGAAATTAAACGGCTAGCGACTAATTGGTTTTCAAGACTATCAACAGGGTGAGGCAGTTCCTTATTATTGAACAAAAGTAAATAGGATAAGTCTTCAAAGGCTCGTTTAGAATTGAATCCACTATCATTTATTGCAGTTTCACTGGTTACAAAAGAGTTTACCTCTATTGTTTTAAATTGCTGAAACAACAAAACATATCCAACCATAATCAAAAGAAAAATGGCGGTTTTATACAAAGAGCTTTTAGAAATCATCAGCAGTTCTCACAGATATTTTTACTTCATTTGTATTTGATAACAAGCATTATTGATTATACGCTCTTTAATTATTTATCGTACAGGACATATTCACTCGCATTTATTACTTGAATTCAAGAATGCTATTTGATCACATCAATGAAATTTACATGAAACAATTATCTAGCCGACAGAATGACAATTTTATTCTTCAATTTTTCATCATCCTGTTTACCGTAGCGCATGATTATTTCATCCCTTCCATCCTTATTAAGATCGTTGGCAATTATCATACTACCCTCTGCAGGCACTTTCGTTTTTTGCCTTTTTGAACGTGAATTAAACAACTCTCCTTCTTCGTTTTTTTCTAATCCATGAAAAATATTTAAACGCTTTTCTCCTACCGATAAAAGAATATCTTTTTGTTTATCGCCGTTAGTGTTCATCGTGATAATTACAGGTTGTCCGGACTGACCGGATGACAAACTGAAGCTTAAAGAAACTTCTTCTTCAAAAATAGGTTCGTCTCCAAATTTGTTTTCTGCATCTAAAGAAAAAACAAAAACATCTTGACCGATACTTCCTGACATTAATGCACCAATTATTTGGGAAACACCTATATCAAAAGAAGAAACTAAAACTTCTAATTTTTTATTATTATTCATATCAATAAGCTTTAAATCGGAAAGCGTTCCTTCGGCAGATATATTGGTGTTGGGCTCTTTATCAAAACTTAAAACACCATTTTTTTTCAAAACCAAAAAAAAAATCATAACTGTTCTCTCGATCTAGTACGCCACTGCTTACTGTTTTCTTTACCATAATATCGGGAATACTATCTCCATTTATATCCTGAATATCCTCTAACATACTATGTTTAAGATTACTTTGATCTGCGGTTTCACCATCCGCACCACGTTTTAACCACCAAGGTAGACCACTAAATTTAAACGGCAGTTCAATAACCTCACTTCTTTCTGAGAATTGCCCTAGTTCTTTTTGTATGAATGCTGTTAGCTTTCCTTCTTTTACTAACAGAAAATCGTTTAGACCATCAAAATTAACATCTTGAATAAAATATTTCTGCTCAGAAAAACTAATTTGAGAACTGTTCATGCCAACCACTGCTTTAATTGGAAGGGTTGAACGGAGAAATTTATCGAGTGAGTTTTTTTGCTGAAGCAACAAGTTAACATATTTAAAGTTAGGGATTATAATATCATCTAGACCATCACCATTTAAATCTTTCACCATTTTCTTTTTAGAAATAAATTGAGGTTCATCTTGCAAATAGATTGAACCAATATTAGCAATTATTTCTAATTCTGATGAATCTAAATGAAGCAACTGAATTTGCTGGCTATTTAAGAGTAAAAGACAATTTTTATCTCCATATAATTTTATGATGTCAAAAGCGATTGTATTTTTAGGCAGAGCTATTTTTCTTAATAGTTCGTATTCCAATCCTTCATTTACCTTCTGATAGATCGCAACGATGGTATTTTTATATTCTTCAATTTTCTCTTTACTCGCACTTTCTACACCAATGATAACGATTTCTTTATTACCACCGTTCTGTACTTCAAGAGGTATAATCTTATGAGTGATATCAAAATCGATTTCAAAGCTTGTTTCATTAAAATATTGTTTTTTTCTTTTTGCAGATAGATCAAAAGATAAAAATGAAAACACTAAAATAATGAGAACCGTTTTTAAGACTATATTTTTTAACATGATTTTTTTCTTAATTTAATTATTGTAATTCTACTCTATCGTAAAAAAGAGATAACGAAAGTGATTTTAACTCTTCTCTTTTTACTAAAGAGAAAGAACTTTGGTTTATCTATGACCTGAAACTACCTAATTAGTTCTTTTCGATAGCCAGCGAGCCAAAAGCTTGGCAGGTCGGCATAATTTCTAATCGATTTATATTGACATGTTTTGGCTGACTAGCACACCAATAGATACTCTCAGCAATATCTTCAGCAACTAAAGGCTTAAGATCTTGATATATTGAGTCAGCTTTTTTTTCATCTCCATGAAATCTTACTTTAGAGAACTCTGTATTCGCAAGCCCAGGCTCTATATTGGTGACTCGAACTCCCGTGCCTCCTAGATCCGCACGCAAATTAAGGCTAAATTGTTCAACAAAAGCTTTGGTTGCACCATAAACATTAGCACCAGGGTATGGATAAGAACCGGCAATGGATCCTAGGTTTATTATATGGCCCTTTTTATTTTCAACCATCATCGGCAAAATAGCTCTAGTCATACGTGTCAAAGCTAATATGTTTGTCTCAATCATTGTTTCCCAGTCTGTAAAGTCCGCTTTATATGCAGGCGATAGCCCTAAAGCTAAACCCGCATTATTAATCAAAAGGTCAATTCGACGCCCTCTAAGAGACTCACAGAATTGCTCAACTTCTAAAGATTTGTTTACATCAAAGCACTGTATCTCGCATTTCTCAGCGCCAATATTACTTTGCAAGGACTGCAATCTATCCAACCTTCTACCTGTAGCAATAATCTGCCAACCGTTGTTAGCAAATTTAATAGCGCAAGCTTTTCCAAATCCAGAGGTTGCACCGGTGATAATAACTAGTTTAGGATTGGCTTTATTCATTTAAACCTCTATCTTGCGGATAAATTTAATATGGCAACATACGCCATCGGTGATATTCAAGGATGTTACCAGAGTTTTGTAAAATTACTCAAGCTTATCAATTTTAACCCAAATAATGACGAGCTTTGGTTAGCGGGCGATATGATCAATCGCGGCCCTGATTCTCTTAAAGTCATGACTTATATTTTAGAAAACCAATCAGCCATTCAATGTGTTTTAGGTAACCATGATCTACATTTTTTAGCTGTTGCTCATGGCTGTAAAAGTATCAATCCTAAAGATACTTTTAATGATATTCTTGAAAGTGCTAGTAAAGATATCATCGTTAAATACTTATCGCAATTACCATTAGTTATTACCAACGATGATAATAAATGGATAATGGCTCATGCTGGCATCTATCCAACTTGGTCTGCAAAAAAAGCATTAGACTTATCTAAAGAAGTTATGACAGTTATCCAATCATCTGAAGCGAAACAATTTTATCAAAACATGTACGGTAACATTCCCTCTATTTGGAGCGATACTTTAGCTGGCTTTGATAGACTAAGAATGATTACAAATAGTTTCACTCGAATGCGTTATTTGGATAAAAATCTTTCTCTAGAGTTAACGGAAAAAAATTCTCTTGAATTTAAACCTACTCACCTAGAACCTTGGTTTAGTTTTAATAATCAGAACTTCCTTAACAAACAGTTTGAAACAAATATTGTCTTTGGACATTGGGCATCATTAAAAGGTATCTGTTCAAAGAACAATTATTTTGCACTTGATACAGGTTGTGTTTGGGGTGGGAAATTAACTACGTTACGGTTGCAAGATAAAAAACTATTTCAAGTTTAAACTGGTCGTATTTCTTACCGTTACTGGTTCTTGTTCAAATTCAGAACAAACGACTCTACTTTCGGGCACTAGGTGCCGCCAAAACAATGACAAATGATTCTGTTAGTTATTAATCCTAAAAAAATCAGTTAACCCTCCCGACAAGGTATTTAGGTTTAAAAATATTCAA
>CAZRPK010000090.1:0-11989 GCA_964601915.1 uncultured Kangiella sp.
TTTAACCAATACAATGAAAACCTGTCTTATAAGGAGCTAGTGAATAAATATAAGGCTGATCAATGAAAGTCTATATAGATTCAGACGTTATTTTAGATGTTTTATTAGGAAGAGAAAAATTTGCTACAGAATCAAGTCAAATTTTAAATTTATCTGAAAAAGGGTTAATTAGCGGTACAACAACTTTACTGGCAATTGCCAACATTTACTATATATTACGACGATATGATAATAAAAAAGCAATCAAATCCATTAAGACTCTAAGAGAGATATTACAAGTTATGCCTCTAACAGATAAAGAGTTATTAATGGCGTTAAATTCGAATTTTAAAGACTTCGAAGACTCCGTTCAAAATAGTGCGACACTATCTTTTGGATGTGTAGCGATCATTACACGTAATATAAAAGATTATTCAAGTAGTGAGCTAAACATATATTCACCCAAGGAGTTCCTATTACAACTGTAATAAAAACTTCCATATTTTTCGAAAGAGTAATTTTTCGTATTCGTGTTTCGTATTTTTGTACGTATTTTCTATTTACGTATTTATGCGGTTGGATTCCGCCCTTTTCATTATCCTTTACCCATTCTTTTTTTCAGGCTCTCTAAATACTCAACTAATTCATGTACATTAGTACTTGGATTTATGTCTCCAGATTTTTTTGAAGCCTCAAATATTCTTTTAGAATGTTCTTTAGCAGCACTTATTAGATCTAGCTCATTAAAATAGCTATAAAGCCCTTCTTGTTTCTTTTTATAATCAGGCATATAAGCTTTTAAATCATTAATAACTTGATCGCCTACACTGTTATTAATTAAAGGTTCGTAGGGTTTAGTTGATGGTGTAAAATGCAATAAAAACCAATATTCAAAAGCAGGTATTGATCGAATAGTAGCAAAAATATTATTTTTAGAATATCCCTGTTCCTTCAATTGCTTATTAATTGAATCTATAGAGCTAAGAGCCTCATGAAATGTTTCATGTTGATCTCTATCAAAAACACAAAATACGCGGTCATAATTTCCAGATTTCACACGTTCATTATCAAATAACTCTTTAGCATAAGCGACTATACTAACTGGGCTAGATCCACAGCTACCATCAACTTTAATATTCGTAGAGCCAAGATCTAAACAAACACGCATATCCTCAAAATAATACGGCTCTGTTTTTTCACCCTCACACACAATTAGCACATTATCATAGGGCTGACGACTTGCATTACGCCGCACCGCATCTTGTTGTCTTTGCGCCTTTCGCTTATGAAATAAATCCTCACTACCCAAAACTTATTCTCCAAGTAGCCTTAATGAACTCACAACAGGTAAAGCTCCATATTTACCTGCCAAATAAGATTTCTCAAGATTTTCCGCTCCTTTTCTAGGGCTAAAATCAGATAAAGGATAAATTTCTGTTTCTTGTTGCTTGTCTTTTTTACAAAACCAAATTTGATCCTTTCTAAAAATATCTTGATCTAAAATAGAGGTTTCATGTGTAGTAAAAATTAACTGTGCATTTTTAGGGTTGGTTTTCTTATTATGAAAAAGTGAGACTAAAAATTTAACGATGTGCGGATGCAAACTATCATGCAACTCATCAATAAATAAAACCTTTCCATTCTTTAAGGTATCAATCCAAGGTCCTGCAAAAGAGAAAATTTTTCTCGTGCCATCAGATTCTTCTTCAAGTTCAAATAAAATATCTTTACCCTGTGCACTCTTATGAACCGTTTTAATTTCAATAAATTCTTTACCTTCAAGCTCTTTGAGCAAATGAGACTTTATCTCCAAAGGCATGTCATCAGGCAAAGCAGAGGCATCAATTTTTTTTGATTCAAATTTCAAATCATCAATATCTAAATCAGCAGATTTAAGGAATTTTAAGGCCTCTTCTTTTTCATCACCTTTAGCACAAAGTTCTGCGGTATAAGCGCCATTCCAGCCATCAATACCCGTCACGTTAAGAGCATCAGAGAACCAATCATAAATAGGTTTTAATTGCTCACTATTAAGCATAACTGCCGTAGAAAGAAATAAAGCATTCTCACGCGTAGACTCTTTCCATACCTGCTTTTTACCTGCAAAGAATGAACTGAAATCCCATACATACTCATCGTTTTCTTTATCAAAGGCTCTAATAAACCAGCGTTGAGGTTTTGATTTCGGAAAAGCGTATAACCATTCTTCCAACACTCTTTCTGCTGTTGCAGAAAAGCCATATTGATATTTAACACCATCCGCAATAAAGATAATCTCAAATTCTGTTGGCTTGCCAATGGTTGATTCACATAATTTAAAATAGTTTGTAGGTAAGGCATCGCCACGCTGACTATTTTTAGCTGAATTCAACACGATTTGTCTCATCACCTGCACTGCTTTGATAAAGTTAGATTTACCTGCTGCATTTGCCCCATAAATGGCGGCTGAATGGAGTAGTGGTGACACACTAATAACATTAGGATCAAATGTATTGCCTAACAGATCATCGGTGCTCGCCTTAACAAGGTTAAAAATTTGCTTTGTTTTAATGGATCTGAAATTTTCTACAGAAAATTCAATAATCATAAGTAAATATCAATTTAAAGTTAATTTTTATCAATTATAGTCAAAAAACAGCATTAAATATAGTGATATATTGGATTTATATATTTTTTCTTGTGTAATCATAACTAGAAGATTGAAAAAAATTAAATACATTCCTAAAAATAGTTTTTATCTGTTCTTATTTAAGTTAAAGGATAACCGCATAAACTGGTGGGAGGTTAATTGATTTTCCCCAGCGGCTTATCGCGATTTAAAAACTGATAAGGCACCGAATAAGCAATAAGCTGTCTGAGCCAGCCTTATCGGCGAGTTCTTATTGCGCGGTGACTTGCTCAATAGCAACTCAGAATGATTTGACGGCATCAAAATTAAATACAACCAATAAAAGAGCGGTACTGAGCGTAAAATATTTTTGGTTACTTTTGTTGTTTTGGACAAAAGTAACTCGTAGGCAAGCGAAGCGCTACGAAACGCTTTTGAACTTAAAAAAAGTAATTCAAAGAATCATTTTTTTATTTGGCTCTCATATATCTCAATCCACTCCTCACAACTCATTTTTTTCATCAACTCTCCAAAAAGTTGAATCGGAATAAATTCAGGTTTTTTCAACCGAATACAGCTCTTACCCATATCAAGCTTGTATTTACATTGCTTATCGTACTGTCCTACAAACCAATCTTTTAGCTCGGGATCTGCATAAATCCCCATATGATAAAAACCTATAAAATTCTTTTGTACACCAATACTTGCAAAGGGTAGAGGATCACTAGGTTTACAATGGTATCCATCAGGGTAAACACTGTGCGGAACAAAATAGGATATCATGCTGTAACCCATTCCTACTTCAAACCCTTTAGGTAAGTTATTAATCACTACCTCGTGAAGCTTTGAAAAATATGGCTGTCTATCTTCTGGTACTTTCGCTAAATAATCATTAACACTTGTTGCTTCTATTTGCATTGTATTCCCCTTTTAAGATTCCAAGAATCAGAAATAAATTATCATATTTTATGGTTATAAAATAGACAAACAGAGGCTAGATCACGTAGAATGCTCCGATTTTGCTAAACACTGGTGAAATCATTAAAATTCATAGGCGGAAGTGTAGTTATTCTCGTATTACGAGACTTATCTCTTCCGCTTTTTAATATCTATCGAATGATAATAAGTCGTAAGATAGTTTAGCTCGCTTGGAGGTTTTCTTGCCTGATTTTCATCCCGCTATACTTGTTTTAGAAGATGGTACTCATTTTCATGGAAAGTCTATTGGAGCTAATGGAGAATCCGTCGCCGAAGTCGTTTTTAATACGGCAATAACCGGTTATCAAGAAATCCTTACTGATCCATCTTATGCTAAACAAATGGTCACACTAACATATCCTCATATTGGCAACACTGGAGTCAATTCTGAAGATGTAGAATCCGATCATGTTTGGGCTGCTGGTTTAATTATTCGCGACTTACCTATTGTCGCAAGTAACTGGCGTAAAACTCAAACTCTTCAAGAATATCTTGAAGATAATAATGTTCAAGCAATCGCCGATATCGATACTCGAAAACTAACTCGTATTTTAAGAACTAAAGGTTCGTTGGCTGGTTGTATTATCGCAGGTGACATTGCAAAGCAAGAAAACGCTATCGAAATAGCTTTAGAAAAAGCTAAATCTTTTGCTGGCTTAAAAGGGTTGGATTTAGCAAAAGAAGTTTGTACAAAAGAAAATTACACTTGGACAGAAAAAAGTTGGGATTT
This sequence comes from uncultured Kangiella sp., assembly GCA_964601915.1. Classification (GTDB taxonomy): domain Bacteria; phylum Pseudomonadota; class Gammaproteobacteria; order Enterobacterales; family Kangiellaceae. The sequence continues at coordinate 4,296 of CAZRPK010000090.1, forward strand.
AATAAAAGGTCATACTCAACAAGAAAATTCGGAGAAAAAATATAAAGTTATCGCCTATGATTTTGGTGTTAAAAAGAATATTTTAAGAATGCTTACAGATAGAGGATGTGATTTAACGGTTGTACCTGCACAAACTTCTGCAGAGGATGTGCTAGCAATGAATCCCGATGGAATTTTCTTATCAAATGGCCCTGGCGATCCAGAACCCTGTGATTATGCTATTTCAGCCATCAAAATTTTTTTAGAAAAAGAAATCCCTACCTTTGGTATTTGTTTAGGTCATCAATTACTGGCAATCGCATCTGGTGCAAAAACAGAGAAAATGAAGTTTGGTCATCACGGTGCTAATCATCCTGTTGAAAACTTAAAAGATAAAACAGTTTTAATCACCAGTCAGAATCATGGTTTTGCAGTTGATGAGTCTTCGCTTCCAGCGGAAATAAACGTAACTCATAAATCACTGTTTGATGGAAGCCTTCAAGGTATTGAACACACTTCGAAGCCAGCCTTTGGGTTCCAAGGTCATCCCGAAGCCAGCCCAGGTCCTCACGATGCAGCCCCACTTTTTGAGCATTTTATAGAACTCATGCAAGGACTTACTAAAAATAAGCAAGACAAGAAAAATAACCAAAACGAGGGAGAGCTGTAATGCCTAAACGTTCCGATATTAAAAGCATACTCGTTTTAGGCGCAGGGCCAATCATTATTGGTCAAGCATGTGAATTTGATTATTCAGGCGCACAGGCATGTAAAGCGTTACGTGAAGAAGGCTATCGAGTCATTTTAGTTAACTCTAATCCAGCGACTATAATGACTGATCCAGAAATGGCAGACGCCACTTATATTGAACCCATTCACTGGGAAGTGGTTGCAAAAATAATTGAAAAAGAAAAGCCGGATGCATTACTTCCAACAATGGGTGGGCAAACCGCATTAAATTGTGCATTAGATTTAGCTTCTCGAGGCGTTCTACAAATTCATAATGTTGAAATGATAGGTGCTAATCGAGAGGCCATAGATAAAGCTGAAGATCGTGAGAAATTTGCTAATGCCATGCGAAAAATTGGCCTCGATATGCCAAAAGCTGGAATTGCTCACACTATAGATGATGCTCGTAAAGTTCAAGAAGAAGTTGGCTTCCCATGCATTATTCGCCCTTCGTTTACAATGGGCGGAACTGGTGGAGGTATTGCCTATAACCGAGAAGAGTTTGAAGAAATTTGTACTCGTGGTTTAGAGCTTTCCCCAACGACAGAATTATTGATTGATGAATCTTTGATTGGCTGGAAAGAATATGAAATGGAAGTTGTCAGAGATAAAAATGATAATTGTATTATTATTTGCTCGATTGAAAACCTTGACCCAATGGGTGTCCATACCGGCGACTCTATTACGGTTGCCCCAGCGCAAACATTAACCGATAAAGAATACCAAATTATGCGTAACGCTTCCTTGGCGGTGCTAAGAGAAGTCGGTGTTGAAACGGGTGGTTCTAACGTTCAATTTTCAGTCGATCCTAAAACTGGACGTATGATTGTTATTGAAATGAATCCTCGAGTTTCTCGATCTTCCGCGTTAGCTTCAAAGGCTACGGGTTTTCCCATTGCGAAAATTGCTGCAAAACTGGCCGTTGGTTATACATTAGATGAGTTGCAAAATGATATTACTGGTGGTCGAACTCCCGCATCATTTGAGCCAAGCATTGATTATGTTGTGACAAAAATTCCACGTTTTAATTTTGAGAAATTTCCTAACGCTGATGCTACTTTAACTACTCAAATGAAATCAGTGGGTGAAGTGATGGCTATCGGTCGTACTTTTCAGGAATCAATGCAAAAGGCGTTGCGTGGTTTAGAAACAGGTGTTGATGGATTTGATCCTTTCTTAAAAACGGATAAAGATAATTGGAAAGAATGGTTACGTCATCGTTTACAAGTACCTGGATGTGAACGAATTTATTACGTTGCAGACGCTTTTAGACAAAACTATAGCGTTGAAGATGTTTTCCAACTAACTAATATTGATCCTTGGTTTTTAGTTCAAATAGAAGAGTTAGTTTCGCTTGAAAATAATTTCTCAAAGTTAAGTTTAGGTGATGTCGATAATGAGTTACTTAGAAATATGAAACGTAAAGGCTTTTCTGATTTAAGATTGTCTGCATTAATGCATGTTAGTGAAAAAGAAATTCGTAAACTGCGGCATAGTTTTAATTTACATCCTGTTTATAAAAGAGTTGATACCTGCGCTGCAGAATTTTCAACGGATACCGCTTATTTATATTCAACTTATGAAGATGAGTGTGAATCCAACCCAACTGATCGTGAAAAAATTATGATCATCGGTGGTGGACCTAACCGCATAGGACAAGGGATTGAATTTGATTATTGCTGTGTTCATGCTGCCTTTGCGATGCGTGAAGATGGTTATGAAACGATTATGGTTAACTGTAATCCTGAAACTGTTTCAACTGATTATGATACCTCTGATCGACTTTATTTTGAACCTGTAACACTGGAAGATGTTTTAGAGATTGTTGCCAAAGAAAAACCAAAAGGTGTGATTGTTCAATATGGCGGACAAACACCGCTTAAATTAGCGAGAGATTTAGAAGCCGCTGGCGTACCAATTATTGGAACCTCTCCTGATGCAATTGATCGCTCAGAAGATAGAGAAAGGTTTCAACGATCTATAGAAAGACTTGGATTAAAGCAACCACCAAACCGAACCGCTAGGAATGTTGAAGATGGCGTGAGACTTGCTGAAGAAATTGGTTATCCATTAGTCGTAAGACCTTCCTATGTATTGGGCGGTCGAGCAATGGAAATTGTTTTTAACGCCGATGAATTAAGACGTTATATGACCAAAGCTGTTTCCGTTTCCAATGAATCACCAGTATTGCTAGATCGTTTTTTAAATGATGCCATTGAAGTGGATATTGATGCTATTTATGATGGTGAAACCACGCTAATGGGCGGCATTATGGAGCATATTGAACAAGCAGGTGTTCATTCTGGAGACTCAGCTTGTTGTATTCCTCCTCATACTTTAAGTGCAGATATTCAAACAAGATTACAAAGCCAAATTGAAGCGATGGCTAAAGAGCTTCAAGTGAGAGGCTTAATGAATACTCAATTTGCGATTCAGGGTGATGAAATTTTCGTATTGGAAGTCAATCCAAGGGCATCACGAACGGTTCCCTTTGTTTCTAAAGCAACTGGTAGACCTTTGGCTAAAATTGCCGCAAGTGTTATGGCCGGTAAATCTTTAAAAGAGCAAGGCATTACTAACCCACTACAATCAGATTTTTTTACAGTTAAAGAACCAGTATTCCCATTTAACAAATTTCCTGGAAGCGACCCTATTTTAGGGCCTGAAATGAAGTCAACTGGTGAAGCAATGGGCGTTGGTGATAGTTTTGGAGAAGCCTATTACAAAGCTCAACTCGGTGGAGGTTCACAGGCACCACGAGGTGGAAAGGCAATATTAAGTGTTAAAGACAGCGATAAAGCAAAATTAGCGGAAACCGCTCGCGCTTTAATTGAAGTTGGCTTTGAAATATACGCGACTGGTGGCACAGCTAAGCAGCTAATTCAAGAAGGCGTATTTTGTCAAAGAATCAATAAGGTTCACGAAGGCAGACCACATTTGGTTGATATGATAAAAAATGATGAAATTGATTATATTGTCAACACTACTGAAGGTGCTCAGGCAGTTGCTGATTCATATACAATAAGACGCTCTGCTTTACAGCATCAGGTAGCTTATACTACGACATTAGCCGCAGGATTTGCCACAGCAAAAGCAATTAGTCATCAAACTAGACAAAAAGTAGTCACCATTCAAGAATTACATCAACGTGTAACCGAAATAGCTAATTCTTAATTGAAACAGAAAAAGGTAAAGAAAATGCAAACAACTCCAATGACAAAAGAAGGTGCAGATGCACTCCAAGAAGAACTCGCTGATTTAAAACAAAATAAACGACCAAAAGTCGTTGCTGCAATCGCAGAAGCTCGCGAACATGGTGACTTAAAAGAGAATGCTGAGTATCATGCAGCTAGAGAGCAGCAGGGATTTATTGAGGGGCGCGTACAGGATATAGAAGCAAAATTAAGCACCTCTCAAATTATTGATATAAAAAGTATTCCCAACCGAGGGAAGGTGATTTTTGGTACAACGGTTACAATAATCAATCTGGATACCGACAAAGAAGTAACTTATCAAATTGTTGGCGATGACGAGGCTAATGTTAAAAAAAATAAGATCTCTGTAAATTCTCCGATAGCAAGAGCTTTAATTGCAAAAGAAGAAGGTGATGACGTGGTTGTTAAGGCTCCTGGCGGTGAAATTGATTTTGAAATACTTAAAATAGAGCATTTATAGGAACGATGTAGTGAAACCTAATAACAAATGATTAAATCGTAAATAATAGCTTAAATCGAGCTTTGATTTTTTTTATAATCGTGAGATTATAAGTGATGGTCATAAATTGACCAATGTTGCATTATTATGGCTTTATTCATATAGAGGACGGGCTCTTACAATATAAAATCTAATCCTAAATCCCTAATATAGAAAAGCTAGAAATACGAAGTTTTTAAAAAGGTGATATTAGGTCTCTCTTAGTTAGTAGCAAAGACGTGGAATAATGAACTCAGGTAGTAACAATGGAAATGGATTTAGCAGGGTAAGTCAGTTTGATACTGGCTTTTATCAAGCGATGATCGATACCCTCTCTGAAGGGGCTTTCGTACTTGAGGACAAACGCTTTTTATTAGTCAACGATGTCTTTTGCGAACTTACCGAGAGCTTACCGCCTGAGTTGATTGGGCAACTTTTTGAACGCTTTATTTTTCCAAAAAGAAATACTGCAGCCTTCGAAGATCAGCACAGTAATGGATCAGTAGCGCGCTTGAATACTCTGAAAATTAACGAAAAAGTAACCAACGAAGCGCATGAATATCAATTAGTCGTCATTAGTCAAAACGGAAAATGTACTCCGATAGAATTAAGTAGTCAGCATTTTAAAAGCGCTGATGGACGAGTCTTTCAAGTAGCAACTTTACGTAAACGAAAAGTGGAGCAAGCTCTCAATCAAGCATTGAGAGAATCTGATAAAAGTTTGGCACATTTGATTGCACATATTCCTGATATATTTTTACAGATTGATGCATCAGGAATCATCAGAAATAACTCTAACTACTCCAATCAGGCATTAGGGTTTCTAGAAAATGATCTTAAAAACATGCCTTTATCTCAGCTCTTTATGAACATCAATGAGCATGCTGAAATTTTAGCAAAAATCATGCAAAAAAGAGGCGAACCAATAGATATTGAAACCAGTTTTAGACGAGAAGATGGTACTCTTCTGTTAACCGCGCTAACAGGTTATGCTGAATATAGTATCAACCAAAAATTTGAGGGTGTCGTATTAATTGGACGAAAGGAAGTCAATCTAGATTCTCGAATATTTTCAGGAAAAAATAATAGCATTAGAGATCCTCTAACTCATTTGATTAATTATTTAACCTTTTATGAACATTTAATCAAATCAGTTAGAAGAGCGAGAAGGCAGCATACACAAATTTGGGTTCTTCAATTAAGTTTACAAAACTATGGTGAAATAAAAAATCGTTTTGGTAATAATGTCAGCGACTCTTGTCTAATACATTTTTCTCAACGACTGCAGAGTTTTTTTAGAGATACCGACATTGTTGCAAGAGTTGAAGAAGATCAGTTTGCAGTTTTATTGGATGACTCTACCAATCAGCTAGCGTTAAAAAGTTTTATAAGCCGACTACAAGAAATAATGAATAAAAAAAGTAGTATCGCGCAATATCCATACGGATTTCAATTTAATATCGGCAGTGCTAATTATCCTGAGAATGGTATTACTAGTAGTGAGTTATTAGAACACGCTGAATCAATGATGTTTCGCTACCAACTCAGTATGCAAAACCAAGGTAATTAAAATTGGTTCTAGCAGACGATAGTTCGACTACTACATCAATTCACTGTGGTGTTATTGGTAATCCAATAGAACATAGTCGATCTCCGAGTATCCATTTATCATTCGCTAAACAATTTGAACTCGAACTCCGTTATCAGAAATACCTTGTCGAGCCTGAGGATTTAAAACCCTTCATTACTAATTTCTTTAATAGAGGTGGTAAAGGTTTAAACGTCACTCTTCCCTTCAAACAAGAAGTAATACAAATTGCAAAAAACATTTCTGAAGAGTCTAAGTTATGTCAGTCAGTTAATACTCTCTATTTAAATCATCAAAGTGAAATTTGCGGTGATACCACAGATGGAAAAGGTTTGCTTGCAGATTTAGTATTGAAAGATTTTAATATTGCTAATAAACATATTTTGATCGTTGGTGCAGGCGGAGCAACTACATCTATTCTTTATGCTTTGTTACAAATAGGAGCTATTGTTACTCTACATAATCGTACTAAAAATAAAATAGAAAAAATTAAAAGTAACTTTAGTTCAATAGGTGATATAGAACTATATTCAGAAAATCCGCTTCAAAAATTTGATGCGATCATTACCGCAACTAGTATTTTTAATCCCCAACTCCTCATACCTTTATTGAACAATATTACACCCGATACTTTTATTTATGATTTAAATTACAAAGAGAGAGCCGATGAGACTCTCAATTTTTTTAGAAATAATGGAATTAAACGATGTTCTGATGGTTATGGAATGTTAATCGCGCAAGCAGCTAAATCATTTGAGATTTGGCATGGTGTTTTACCAAAAATCATTTAAACTGCTATAAGCATATCGTCTATTACAGAGCAAACCATGAATACTTGGTCAGATTTACTCGCAGAAGAAAAACAAAAAAATTATTTTAAAGATACTTTATCCTACGTTGCAGATAAACGTGCCAATGGTGTTACCGTTTTCCCACCTAAAGAACAAGTCTTTAGCGCGTTCTCAGCAACGCCATTCGAAAAAATAAGGGTGGTCATCATCGGTCAAGATCCATATCACGGACTTAACCAAGCACACGGTTTATGTTTTTCCGTATTACCTGGAAATAAAACGCCCCCATCACTAAAAAATATTTATAAAGAACTTAAACAAGATATTGAGGGCTTCGAAATACCCGATCATGGTCATTTACAATCTTGGGCAGAGCAAGGCGTTTTATTACTAAATACCGTGTTAACGGTAGAGCAAGGTCAAGCTCATTCGCATAAACATTTAGGTTGGGAAAAATTTACCGATGTTGTGATTGAAAAAATAAATCAGCATAGTGATGGAATAGTATTTTTACTTTGGGGTGCTCACGCTCAAAAGAAGGGTGCGCAAATTGATCAAACAAAACATTTTGTTTTAAAAGCGCCTCATCCATCGCCGTTATCTGCTCATCGCGGTTTTTTGGGTTGTGGGCACTTTTCTATGGTGAATGATTATTTAATTTCTAAAGGAAATAACGAAATTATTTGGCAAGTTTGAAGTTTTTAATAGAATTATTTATCACCAAAGTGCAATATGATTCAACCTAAACAGATCTTTTGTCAAAATAGAACTACAATTAATTATAAAGAAATTCTTAGAATTGATTTAACTTGACTTTTAATATTTTCAAATTTTTTCTTTGAAAACAAATATTTATAAATAATAAAACCATTTCCACTCATGTTATAAATCTTATAAGCACCGATCATTCGTTC
>CAZRPK010000091.1:0-11934 GCA_964601915.1 uncultured Kangiella sp.
AGCAAGCCAAAGTTTTATTGAACTCAGAACCAAATTCTTCTATTCTTTCTATCAGTATGGAAACTGGCTTTAAATCTCAATCAAATTTTTATTCTGCTTTTAAAGAAATGACAGGACAATCTCCGGGCAATTTCCGTAAGAAATAGAACGTTCATCAACTCCTAACTTATCAAACTGGAACCTTATACCTCTTTGTTTTTAAAGGGTTTTATATTTATCTATACCATCATTATCAAATAGGAATCTTTTAGTTCATTATTTTCTTATTCTAGTCATCATCAAGTTAATGGAGGATTGAAATGAAAATATTAGTGATTGGTGGATACGGTAATTTTGGCAAACGATTAGTCAAAAGCCTTTTAGAGCATTACAACCATGAAATTGTAATCGCTGGTCGTTCCATTGAAAAAGTAGGAAATATAGCTTCAATATTTGCTTCAAAATTTAACATAAATGTCACCTCAATTCGTATCGATGTATTTTCAAACAAATTGAATAATATAATATTGAGAGTAAAACCAGATCTTGTAGTCAACGCATCAGGTCCTTTTCATTTTCAATCAGGTAAATATAACGGTAGTAGTTCAAAATTCTATCCGGTTGCAAAAGCCTGTTTATTAGCCAAATGTCATTACTTCGATTTTGCCGATAATCGAGATTTTGTTTCCAGCTTCGGAAATGTTTTTAATGAAAAGGCAAAGAAACTTGGTTTAGTTTTCGTTTCAGGAGCTAGTACTGTTCCGGGATTAACTGATGCGGTAATTCAACACTATCTGCCTGAATTTTCAAAACTAACTTGCATAAATCATGGTATTTCTCCCGGTAATAAAACAGAGAGAGGCAAAGGAACGATCGCTTCAATTCTGTCCTACACAGGAAAATCTTTTAATACACTAAAAAATGGAAAATTAGAATCCATTTACGGCTGGCAAAACCTTTGTCTTTATGATTTTGGCAACCCAATCGGTAAACGATGGATGAGTAATTGTGACATTCCAGATTTAGAATTATTACCTGTTAAATACCCTAGCCTTAAATCAATTACATTCCAAGCAGGATTAGAAGTCAGCATTCTACATATTGGATTATGGTTTTTATCTCTATTTAGCAGAATAGGTTGGGTAAAAAATTGGAGTCATTACGCTGATCCATTAACCGTTATGAGCGAATGGTTTTCATCATTAGGCAGTGACTGCGGAGGAATGTTTATCAAATTAGAAGGAAAAGGATTAAATAGCTCAGTTAAAAATATAAAGTGGCAATTAGTGGCTGAAGATGGAGTCGGGCCAAATATTCCCACTATCCCCATAGAAATATTAATTCAAAAACTCTCTAATAAACTTTTAAAGCCGGGTGCAAAACCTTGTCTTGGCATGTTTTCTTTAGCTGAGTTTTTTGAAATAGCCGATCGCTGGAATATCTATCAAAAGGAGTTTTGCGATGACTAATAACCCTCCCAAGTTTGACTCAAAACTCATTGGATATCGAAATTTAATGAGTCAAGATGATTGGTCTAAACTTCATCCATCCATTCAAAAACGGTTTTCTAATAAACTCTATGAACCAGTTGTGTATCAAGGTGAGATGAAAGAAGTCTACTTATCGTTTTCTGGTAAATTGTTAGCGCAAAGCTGTCGACTAATAGGCAGTCCATTAGCGCTACATTCTGAGAAAAACGTCCCAATTAAAGTAAAAGTCTATCCTAATAAACAATTAGGCGGAATGACATGGGATCGTTTCTATCATTATAAACATTCACCTATGAATAGAGTTAAATCCACTAAATATATCAACTCAAAAGGAAAACTGGTAGAAATGGTTGGGTATGGCTTTGGAATGGAATTAGATGTTTATGAGCAAAGCCATGCAATTGTTTTTGAAAGTAGCCGATTCTTTTGGAAGATAGGAAATTTTCAATTGACTATCCCGGACTGGTTATCACCCGGAAAAACTATCGTTTCACAACGAGCATTGGATAAGCACCGTTTTGAATTTAGGTTAGATGTAACTCATCGATTTCTAGGTAAGGTATTTAAGCAAATTGGAGTATTTGAATAGTAAAGACACTATTTTTTTATAGCGTCTTTCAATTATTGGAAAATTTTCTAAGGCTTCCTAAACTTCAAAGTCATTCGATTAGACTCCCCTACGGCCATGTACTCAGCTTTTTTCTTCTCATCTTTTCGACTTGTTGAATAAGATGGAGGAAGACGCCAAACTATATCTTTTGCGCTAGGTTGATCCTTTGGATTTAAGTTAATGTCACTCGAAGCGACAAATTCAAATCCTGCATTTTCCATTGCTAAAATTAAAAATGACTTCTTTAGGTAGCCTCTAGAGCCATTTGCGCCTTTATCATCAGCAGATTCAGGAATTTGATGTTGTACAACTCCCACTATACCGCCCGGTTTAAGGGAATTGTACGCATCACTCAATGCGGTAGTAAGATAACCACCATCAATTTCAAATCTTGCTAGATTATGTAAGGCTCTAATAAATACAACGGCATCTACCTTACCCTTTAGATCATCGGACACAGCACCAAAAGTATAAGCTTTAATATTGGCGCTATTCGACCCCATATTATTTTGAGTTTTCCATCCATTTGCTTCTTTAGTCCAATCGGCTACCCAAGTTTCTTTCTTTTTAAGATCTTCTTTGCTGAAAAAACCAAACTTTGGATACATATCAACTGAATAATCAACACCAATAAGCGTGCCAGCACTTCCTAGATACGGCAATAATAGCTTGCTGTACCAACCACCGCCAGGTAGAGCTTCTAATACCGTCATTCCCGGCTTAATACCAAAAAATTCAAGAGTTTCCTTAGGGTGCCTAGCATTATAACGGGATTGTATTTTTTCTGGCTGAACCGCTAATACGGTTGTTAAACTATCAGACTTGATAGTACTAACCTGAGCACAACCTCCGAAGAAAATTGCCGACGTAATTACGCTAGCTAATATCGCTTTATTGAGTTTTAGTTTCATAGTGATGCCCTTAACAGAGTTAATTTTATGAACCTTAACATAAGCTTAATAATAACCAATGTAATACCAAGAAGATCGATCATTGTAATGTAACAGAACATTTCCTTAATAAAGAATTATTTTCTAAATACCTTAAAGCTAAGGTGCAAAAATATCTCAGATAACTTAAAATCTATCACACTTAAACAATAAAAAAATGAACAATGCTAGCAAACACCCTAATAATCCTTGATTTTGAAACAACGGGTCTTTCACCAAACATGGGCGATCGAGCTATAGAAATAGGCGCTGTTCGTTTGCGAGACGGAAAGTTGGTTGATAGCTTTCAGGAACTAATGAACCCCGGTTTTTATATTGATACTTTTATTGAAAACTACACCGGAATCACTAACGATATGTTAACCGATGCACGACCTTGTGGATCGGTTATGAAGGATTTCTGTGATTATATTGGTGATGATAATTTAGTGGCTCATAACGCGTCCTTCGATCAACGTTTTTTAGATGCTGAGTTTGAAGAGATCTCCCATCAATATTCAGGCAAGTTTGTTTGTTCCATGTTGTTGGCGAGACGCTTGTATCAAGAGTCCCCAAATCACCAGTTAGGCACTTTGATACAATATAAAAACATCCCTGCAAAAGGGGACTTTCATAGAGCATTATTTGATGCCGAGATGACAGGTAAACTGTGGTTACAAATGTTAACAGATCTTGAAGATACGCATCAATTATTTGAACCGACATTTGCCCAAGTCAAAAAGCTTTCAAAGACACCTAAAAATAAAATAAATTCGGTGATTGAAAAATGGAATCAAAAAACAACATGAAAGAATAGAAGCAGTTGATGCTACGGAATTATGCCATCAAACCGAAAAATCATGTATCTACTATATACTCCCGAGGTTACTGGTCTTTCCAATCATTATTTTATATTTGTAAACTTCGCTACATGCCCCTAATTTGCTATAATATCCAGTAATTAAAACCTATCAGATCTACACTATAATTATGTCAGATGTTTTACCTTACCAATCTAAAAACAAAATCCGCATGGTCACTGCCGCCTCTCTTTTTGATGGGCACGACGCAGCGATTAATATTATGCGACGCATTATTCAAGCTACCGGATGTGAGGTGATCCATTTAGGGCACAACCGAAGCGTACAAGAAGTGGTTAATTGCGCGATTCAAGAAGATGTTCAAGGCATTGCAATGACTTCTTATCAAGGCGGTCATGTTGAATATCTCAAGTACATGGTCGACTTATTAAATGAAGCTGGATGTGGACACATTCGTGTTTTTGCTGGAGGCGGAGGCGTTATTCTTCCGAAAGAAATCGAAGAATTACATAAACACGGTGTCGCACGAGTTTACACACCAGATGATGGTCGTGATATGGGTTTGCAAGGTATGATCAATCACTTGATCGAAACTTGTGATTTTCCAACCGGACTTGATACACCTAAACAAATTCCAACATTTGAGCAACCAAAGTTAATCGGCAAGCTGATTTCTGCAGCGGAAAATCAATCTGAGAATAATCGCGAACTACTGAATCAAGTGAAAATAGCAGCAGAAAAATCATCAACGCCTGTTCTTGGTATCACAGGCACAGGTGGCGCAGGAAAATCGTCTTTAGTTGATGAATTGGTAAGACGTTTCTTAATGGATTTTGATGATAAAAATATCGCAATTATTTCGGTTGATCCCTCAAAACGTAAAACCGGTGGAGCGTTATTAGGTGATCGGATCAGAATGAACTCGATTAATAATGATCGCGTATATATGCGCTCATTAGCGACACGCCAATCTAATCTTGCTTTGTCCCCGCATATTCAGGAAGCGGTAAATATTGTTAAAGCGGCTGATTTTGATTTAGTTATTTTAGAAACTTCTGGCATTGGTCAATCAGATACAGAAATTGAAGAGCATTCCGATGTTTCTATGTACGTTATGACGCCTGAATATGGCGCAGCTACACAATTAGAAAAAATTGACATGCTTGATTTTGCCGATATTATCGCGATCAATAAATTTGATAAACGAGGTGCGCAAGATGCGCTAAGAGATGTGCAAAAACAATTTCAACGTAACCATAATCGTTTTGAAGAAGCAACCGACACGATGCCCATTCACGGTACAATCGCCAGTCAATTTAATGATCCAGGAACTAATCAATTATACCGAAAGTTGATGGCTATTATCCAAAATAAAACTCAAACTAACTTGGAATCTAATTTTGATTCTAGCGAGGAGCTTTCTGAAAAACTATTTATCATTCCACCTAAACGAACTCGCTATCTAGCAGAAATTGCAGAAAATAATCGTGCCTATGATGAATGGGTATCCGAGCAATCTGTTCAAGCTCAAAAAATGCAAAGTATTAGTGAAACAATGTCATTGATAGACGAATCACTTATAGACAAATCAGACACGCTAACTGATTCGCTTAAAAACTTACTTAAAGCAACAGAGTTAAAACTAGACAGAGAAAACTCTAAACTATTGGATGAATGGGACGCAGAAATTCAGCAATATAAAGAAGATATTTTTGTTTATAAAGTTAGAGACAAAGAAATTAAAGTTGAGACACATTCAAAGTCATTGTCAGATCAATCAATCCCAAAAATATCTGTACCAAAATACAAAGGTTGGTCCGATCGATTAACTTGGAAACTTCAAGAAAATTATCCGGGACAATTTCCTTACACCGCAGGCGTATTTCCATTTAAACGTGAAGGCGAAGATCCGACCAGAATGTTCGCAGGTGAAGGTGGCCCCGAAAGAACAAATCGCCGTTTCCATTATGTCAGTAAAGGCATGCCCGCCGCGCGTTTATCAACCGCTTTTGATTCCGTTACTTTATATGGAGATGACCCCGATGTCCGACCAGATATTTATGGCAAGATCGGAAATGCGGGCGTTTCAATTTGCTGTTTGGATGATGCTAAAAAACTATATTCTGGTTTTAGGTTAACTAAACCAACCACTTCAGTTTCAATGACCATTAATGGTCCAGCTCCAATATTGGTCGGCTTTTTTATGAATACCGCCATCGATCAAGAATGCGAAATTTATATTAAAGAAAATGGATTAGAAAATGAAGTAAAAATAAAGATTGCTAAATATTTTGAAAATAAAAACCTACCAGTTCCAACCTATCAAGGAGAAGTTCCAGAAGAAAATGATGGTTTAGGTTTAATGTTATTAGGTATTAGCGGTGATCTAGTATTGCCTAATGATGTTTACCAAAAAATCAAATTTGAGACTATTCAAAAAGTACGAGGAACCGTTCAAGCTGATATTTTAAAGGAAGATCAAGCTCAAAATACCTGTATATTTTCTACCGAATTTGCCCTTCGTTTAATGGGTGATGTTCAAGAATATTTTATCGAAAAGAACATTCGCAATTTCTATTCGGTTTCAATTTCTGGATATCATATTGCAGAAGCGGGAGCAAATCCTATTTCGCAACTAGCCTTCACTTTATCCAATGGTTTCACTTTTGTAGAATATTATTTAGCAAGAGGAATGGATATCAATAAATTTGCTCCTAACTTTAGTTTCTTTTTCTCCAATGGAGTTGATCCTGAATATGCGGTAATAGGAAGAGTCGCTAGAAGAATATGGGCAAAAGCGATGAAACATAAATACCAAGCTAACTCACGCGCACAAATGCTTAAATATCATATCCAAACATCAGGGCGTTCTTTACATGCCCAAGAAATCGATTTTAATGATATTAGAACTACACTACAGGCGCTTTATGCGATTTATGATAACTGTAACTCTTTGCATACCAATGCATATGATGAAGCGATCACAACACCGACGGAAGCTTCGGTAAGGCGAGCCATGGCGATACAATTAATCATCAATCGTGAATTAGGGTTAAATAAAAATCAAAACCCACTACAAGGCTCGTTCATCATTGAAGAGCTAACGGATTTAGTAGAAGAAGCAATCTTAATTGAATTTGAACGCATCAGTGAACGTGGTGGTGTTTTAGGCGCAATGGAAACTATGTACCAACGTTCTAAAATTCAAGAAGAGTCTATGCATTATGAAATGCTCAAACATACCGGTGAATATCCAATCATTGGTGTTAACACATTCTTGTCTGCTGACGGATCACCTACGGTCATACCAAGTGAAGTCATTCGCTCAACTGAAGAGGAAAAACAGTATCAAATTGATATGCTAGAGCGGCTTCATAACGCCAATGAATCTCAAATAGAAAACCAGGTAAAAGCAATACAAACAGCCGCATTAGAAAACAAAAATATTTTTGAAGTGTTGATGGAGGCAACCAAATATTGTTCTCTTGGAAAGATATCACAAACGCTTTATGAAGTTGGCGGTCAATATCGTCGAAGTATGTAGCTAAATTTTACGATATTAGTGCAAATGGCTAATTAACGGTTAAAAGAACAGGTACACCTATTTCGGGTAGAGGTAACTTGTTGATTTTGTTATGTTCTATTTTGGTATATAACTTGCTTTACGATATGAAGAACTATCAAAAATAAATACGAAGGATAGAATAATGACCGTAAAACTTGAAGATAGACCAATTGAAAAAGTAAGAGTAGAAGTCGTAGATCAACTAACAATGAATTATGGGCACGGTGAATTATCTTTAGAGGCCTTTGAAAAAAGGCTCGATATCGCCATGGAAACTAATCGGCATTTGGAACTTGTCGCTCTTACTGAAGATTTAACTTTAAATGTTGATCAATCTTTTAAAGAGCAAAAAGAGAAAGAACTAGGGCAAAGAGTCGATTATAGTAGTCCTAAAGAGTTTGAGTCTGTAACACAAGTTCTCAGCAATAACACTCGAAGTGGAAAATGGAATGTAGCCAAGGAAACTCGATTTTATAGCTTTTTAAGCTCTGGTGGTATTGATTTAACTGACGCTACATTTACTAATCAAACAGTGCATATAAAAATCTATAGCCTTTTGAGTAGTATTAATATATTCATTCCAGAAAACATCAATGTGGTTTGCAAGGCATCTTGTATCGTAAGCAATTTTGAGAATCAATCCTCTTCGGTTAACGAAGGAAATCCACCAACACTAATCATTGAAGGTTTATCACTTTTTAGTAGTTTAGAGGTCAAAATTAAGCGTACTTTTAAAGATAAAATGCGTGATTTTGCTGATGGTTTGAAAAAGATATTTGTTTAAAACCCCTAATGTAGCTTTAACAAGTGAACCTCTCTTTGAGGAAATGGAATTGAAATTTCAGCGTCTTTTAAAACATCCCGAATGACTTTGTTGAGAGAAAAACGAGCCGCATTAAATTTAATTGAATCTACCCAAACTCTTATTTCTATATCAACGCTACTATCACCAAAACCAAGAATCCCCACTAATGGTTTCTTAAAATCACGAGCATCCGCATGCTTATTAATCGCATCAGTGATAATTTTAGTCACTTTATCTAAATCACTGTCATAAGAAACATCAACAGAGAGTTCAAGTAATGAAACATAATTTGAATTATGTAATAATTTCTCCGACAATGTGTTTATTGGGTATGGTGACATCATCTTCTGTATTGATAATAGTGTAAGCAAGTAAAATGCCTTTAACTAAACCAGAAAACCCTTGTACTTGAATAGTATCGACCTTGGTGAGAAATATAATAGAGTGAGTATACCTTAAATTAATTAAAAAAAAGATTTGCCCCGACTATTAGAGAAATAAATATTCACTAAAAACATTGGTTGAAAATCATGCAAACCGCTAGTTTTAGCGAAGGCGACATAACTAATTGGCATACAAATTTCGAGAGAATGGAACCTGAAGAACATCAGAATTTTTCGCAGCCTTTTGGGGAAAGAGGATGAGATAGAAAAGATTAGATCGCTCTAAAAACTATAATTTTTTTAGCTTTAGATATTTTTATTATTTCCAATCAAACCGCGATGACGGTCCGTTTCCAGCAGCTTCAATTAATGAATTATCTATCAGGAATTGAATGCGTTTTTTCGCGGTATTTTTTGAACACCCTAAAACTTCGGCGGCTTGCGATAAAGTAAAATTTTTCTTTGTAGCAAAAAAATGGTTTAGATCTTTGACTTCTTCTGGCCACCTATCCAAACGATAAAAACTTTCTGAATTCACAAAAAATATTGTCACCTTTACAAAATCGCCATAACTGTCCGTAATGATTGGTTCTGGATTTTTATTACGAAGACATGAATCAAATATTTTTCTAAACCCAAGCCCTCTTTTTTCTACTAAATTAATATTTCTGGCAAGTTGTCTAATGGTGGGATTTCGAGTGTAAGACACACCTGAATAAAAATCAGTTATAGGGCCTGGAAAATTTCCTGGACTATAAATCTCTATTCTATCACTAAAGAGCGCAATTTTTATTGAATCCTTAATAAAATATTTCCTATGGATCAACGCATTGTTGATAGCTTCTCTTAGAGCTTCTACTGGCAACACCTTAACTTCTTGTTTTAATTGTGCCGATTCTAGCTGACCAATTTGTTGAAGTTCCTTCTTAAGATCTTCAATAACCTCATTTGCCATTTGCACTAATGGACCAGAATAATCCTTAGTTTTAATCAACTCATCCATGTTGTTACCATTAAATTTAGAAAAGAGAACTTCTGCACAATCTAAAACCTTATGAGGCGTTTTATGAAAAAACAGACAGCCTGACACACTTGGTATAAGTTGCTTAATAACAGGATCTAAAACTAATATTTTGTCGGCAAGTAACTGCTCTTCAGTTGGCATTACACCATAGTGTGATTTAAGTACAATGTGATCAAAATCATTTAAACGACTACCGACTAAGGCTTCCTGATCATAACTAATCGATGTATTTGAACGCTGTAGATCGTCAATGATATCCTCATTCACCGGCATAGAATGGCTAGCCACCCGAATAAACACACCTTTGGGAATACCTTTTGATTTTAAAAAATAAGGTTTTTTGTTTCCGGGAAACACTTTCACAGAGAGGATCTGCTTATCATTTTTATTAACAACCGATATTTCTGGTCGGCAATAGGGGGAAATTCCATCAAAAATAGCCTGAGGGATCTCTTCTAATAACTGTTCAATTCTGGTTTCGCTTAACCCAATAACGCCACCTTTGTCATCAATTCCTATGATGACTTCTCCACCGATGTCATTTAAGAAAGCGACCAATTCTTTATTAAGAGCTCGATAATTTGCAATATCTTTTTTTAGCTCTAACTGACGATTTTCTCTCATAAAAATGCCTAAATTGATAGATATATTTAATTATACATTACTTATCTCTCAATATACACATAATACTGAGAGATGCTGAGAGATGCTGAGAGATGCTGAGAGATGCTGAAACCAATATGTCCTTTCACTAGTCTAGCTATCAAGCTAATAGAACTAACAATGTATTATCGCTCTTTTGGATTGCCTTAGGTGCCTGTCCTAGAATACAAACCTAAGCTATTCATATATCTAAAGCAAAAGCGATAGCCCAGATAATTCTTTTCGTTTATCAAAGCTCAAATGGCAAATCAGCAAGCAATTACTGACTTATTGGTGATATCCATATATGTAATTATTGTTTCAGCCCGAATTCAGGTCAATTATTTTAACACTGATAATAAGTTGCTGTAGCTATCAGTCCATAAGCGGGTATCAGTTGTAGACCTTGGCCATTCATTAGCAAATTGATAAAGATTACTGTTTAGACTTTTTTCTTTACTCGCCACTAAAACCCACTCGACATTGTGCTGACCTTGATACTCGGCAACCGTTTTGACATAAAAGGCTTCTTTGTCAAAAGCTTTTGCTAAACCTCGGACTAACGGCGAGAGTTCGAGATGGCTATTGGAAATGTGAACGGCCAATATTCCATCATCAGTAAGTTGTTGCCAATACAAACTAAAAGCTTCTTTTGTTAACAAATGAACGGGGATTGAACCGCCGGAAAAAGCGTCTATCACTAATAATTGATATTGCCGACTACCTTTGACTAATAATTCGTTATTTAGAGACATTCGCCCATCCCCCAAAACAATTTCAATATTCGCTTTGGATTGCGCCAAATAGGTAAAATGCGAATTGGCAATACGTTCTACGTTTGGGTTTAATTCATAGAAAGTAAAATTATCACCCGCTCTGCCATACGTAGCTAACGTACCAGCCCCCAACCCAACAAAGCCTGCGTTAATTTGTCCATTTCGCCCTAGTTGCTCTAGTGCAAAAGCAATACCTGTATTGGCACGGTAATAGCTTCGGGCTATTTGTTTTTTATCAGGTTGCAATGACTGAGTACCATGAGATGTTGTACCATCAATTAATCTACGCTCAGTTTCACCATTAATTGTCACATCTTTCACACTCAAAATACCGTAAAAGTTTCGAGCATTGAAGATATCAGTCTGACTAAACAAACCGTTAAGGTATAAAAATAAAGACAATAACAACAGCAACATTATGACACTGACGCTCAACATTACTTTCTCACTCGACATGCCTAACAAACTTGAACTCGCCGAACGTTCAATTTTGGCTTATTAGTTTTATTACACCATTTTTTTTTAGTAAAATACTGGCTACCAATAAGATGTAAACTAAAAATATCGCCAATGGAAATTCGTAAAATTGTGAAAACATATTTTGCGCAACATATACGACAAAAAAACTACCTAGAAAACCACCAATAGAAATATAAAGATAAAACAGAGTCAACCTTTCAACTTCCGGTTTTAGTCTTGCTAGCTCACCATGGCAAATCATACATGCAGACAACAAGACGAATGAATAAAGCACTATTTGAGTGATTATGTCGAATTGCGAGCCAATAAAAAATAACAAAATGCCCACAAATGAAGCGATAACAAAAAGAACAAACCAATACCAGCGTACATACCAATGAGGGCTATGAAAACTGAGAATAAAACTCAGTAAATAGATACAGAGTGGCAA
>CAZRPK010000092.1:0-11668 GCA_964601915.1 uncultured Kangiella sp.
TTCAGGCTCATTTCATATTGGACAATACTGATGCTTGCTAAGCCCTTGATGCTACTGTAAAATCGCGCCTGTTGTGGTTCATCCAATTTATTGTTTTAACTTTCAACGTCTCGATATAGCTGAATTAGTGATTGGCTATATTTATCTTAAATAAATTTAAATATTTGGAGTATTAAATGTCACTAAGTGCAGAAGCAAAAGCGAAAATTGTTGGCGAATATGGTCAATGTGAAGGCGATACGGGTTCTCCTGAAGTTCAGGTAGCTCTTTTAAGCAATCAAATTAACCATTTACAAGGCCATTTTAAAGAGCACATCCATGATCACCATTCACGTCGTGGTTTATTACGAATGGTTGCTCAACGTCGTAAATTATTAGATTACCTGAAAGGTAAGAATGTGGATAGATACACAAAGCTTATCGGTCAACTAGGTTTACGTCGATAAAAAGAAGTTTTTAAAAAGGAGCCTAAGGCTCCTTTTTTGCTTTAGGAAGTGGGAGACAAAATCTCTCCTTCGCCCTTTCCCAAAAGGAGAGGTTTTTTAAAAGAAATGTCATCCTAGGTTATTCTATTGAGGTTTTGTCCTGGCTTTTTCGTTACAAAATTACAAATTAAGTAATGAATGATATAAGTCATGAATAGGGCAGATAAGACATCAACTGAATAGGCTAGGGTTAAATCAAAACCAGGCTAATATTATTTGAAGTTGCCTGGCATTAAACTAAAAGGAAAATTAATGAACCCTATAAAAAAATCCTTCCAGTATGGAAGTCGTACCGTTACTTTAGAAACTGGCGAAATTGCTCGTCAATCATCTGGATGCGTCATTATTGATGTTGAAGGGACTACTATTTTAGTATCAACGGTTGGTAAAAAAGAACAGAAAGAAGGTCAAAACTTCTTTCCACTAACCGTAAATTATCAAGAAAAGCGCTATGCTGGCGGTAAAATCCCAAGTGGTTTTATCAAGCGCGAAAACCGTCCTTCAGATGGTGAAACCTTAACTGCACGTTTAATTGATCGTCCTCTTCGTCCATTATTCCCAAAAGGATTTATGAATGAAGTACAGATCGTTTGTCAGGTTATTTCAATCAATCCACAAGTTGACCCGCAAATGGTTGCTCTAATAGGTGCTTCAGCATCTTTGTCTGTTTCTGGTTTACCATTTAACGGACCAGTTGGCGCGGCAAGAGTTGGATATAAAAATGGCGAATATTTATTAAATGCTAGCATTGATGAAATGGCTGATTCTGAGTTAGATCTTGCGGTTGCGGGAACCGCTAATGCTGTATTAATGGTTGAATCAGAAGCCAAAGAGTTATCTGAATCAGTAATGCTAGGTGCGGTAATGTTTGGATTTAACGAAATGCAAGTTGTCGTTAAAGCAATCAACGAATTTGCAGCCGAAGTAAATACTACTAAATGGGATTGGCAGGCACCGGTAGAAAATACAGCGGTTATTGCACAAGTTGAAGAAGCCGCTAAAGTTGGTATTACAGAAGCTTACGCAATCGCAGATAAAATGGCTCGCCAAGATAAATTGGCAGAAGTTAAAGAAGCAACAGTCGCTTCGTTAATAACAGATAGCGAAGATTCGCCCACTACAGACGAAGTCAAAGGCGCATTTTCTAAAACTGAAAAATCAGTGGTTCGTTCAAGAATTATTGCTGGTGAAAACAGAATTGATGGTCGTGAAAGTGACATGGTTCGTGCTTTATACATTCGTACAGGTGTTTTACCAAGAACTCACGGTAGTGCATTGTTTACGCGTGGTGAAACTCAAGCATTAGTTGTTGTTACATTAGGTACAGAGCGTGATGGACAAATCGTTGATGGCTTATTTGGTGAGTCTAAAGAAAGCTTTATGCTTCATTATAACTTTCCTCCATATTGTGTGGGTGAAGCTGGTTTTATGGGCGCGCCTAAAAGACGTGAAGTTGGTCACGGTAAATTAGCTAAGCGCGGTATGCAAGCTGTTATTCCATCACAAGAAGATTTCCCATATACGATCCGTGTTGTTTCTGAAATTACAGAATCTAACGGTTCAAGTTCAATGGCTTCTGTTTGTGGTACCAGTTTGGCACTAATGGATGCTGGTGTTCCAGTAAAGGCACCAGTTGCTGGTATTGCGATGGGACTTGTTAAAGAAGGTGACAGCTATGTTGTTCTTTCTGATATTTTAGGTGATGAAGATCATTTAGGTGACATGGACTTTAAAGTAGCCGGTACAGAAACCGGTATTACAGCACTTCAAATGGATATTAAGATTGAAGGTATCAATCAAGAAATTATGGAAAAAGCCCTTCATCAAGCAAAAGGTGGCCGATTACATATTCTTAAAACTATGAATGAAGCAATCGCTAAGCCAAACAGTGATATTTCTCAATATGCTCCGAGAATTACCAGTGTAAAAATCGATCCTCAAAAAATAGGCGATGTGATTGGTAAAGGTGGATCAACGATTCGCGCTTTAACAGAAGAAACTGGCGCAACCATCGAAATTGGAGAAGATGGAACCGTTAAAATCGCTGCAGTTGAAAAAGCGGCAGCTGATTTAGCGATTCAACGCGTTAAAGAACTAACGGAAGATGTTGAAGCAGGCAGAACTTACAATGGTAAAGTGGTTAAAATTGCTGATTTTGGTGCATTTGTTGAATTTATGGGTAATAAAACAGGTTTACTTCATATCTCCCAAATTGCACATGAGCGAGTTAATAAGGTTGCTGACTATCTTGAAGTTGGTCAAGATTTAGACGTTAAGGTTTTAGAGGTTGATCGTCAAGGTCGAATTCGTTTAAGCCGTAAGGTTTTACTTGATCCGCCGACCCCTGTTGAAGAAACACCGGTGGCTCCGGTTGAAGACGCTTCAACTGAAGAGAAGAAATCGGATGATTCTTCTGAGAGCTAAAAGGCAGCTTATCTTTGAACTAAAAGAACCGCATTAATGCGGTTTTTTTAGTTCCGTAAAATAAAACTTAAATTGCCATTATGTTGCATATGCAATAACATTCAAGCCGGAGATTAAAATTATTAAATACAAATTAAAAGATTGAACAAAGGAGAAATTATGGCACATATGCAACCATTAGACGCGAGCGTCTCTCCAGAATTGAAAGATGATTTTGCAATTTTTGTAGAAATCTTGGGTTTTATACCAAACAGTTTATTAACTATGCAAAGAAAACCCGAAATGGTCAAAGGGTTTGGTATTTTGACTCGTGCGGTGATGTCTAAATACGGCGAAGTCGATTTAGGTTTAATGCGTTTAATTGCACATTTTGCCAGTCGAGCCGCTGGTTGCCAATATTGTGAAGCGCACTCATTAATTGCCGCAAACATTCACGGTATTTCACAAGAAAAATTAGATGCCATTTGGGAATATCAATCCAGTGAATTTTATTCAGATGCAGAAAGAGTCGCACTCGATTACGCACTCGCTGCCGGTAGTGTTCCGAATGGCGTCACCAGTGAACTAATGCTACGTATGAGAGAGCATTGGTCAGAAAATCAAATCTGTGAAATTTTAGGGGCTGTGTGTCTTTATGGATTTTTAAATCGCTGGAATGATTCGATGGCAACCGATTTAGAAGGTATGCCAAAAGCGATGGGAGAAAGAGTACTTGCCCAAAAAGGTTGGGATGGTGGGAAACACGTTTCTTAACCAATTAAATACTAAGTGGGTTAATACCATGGGCGTTTATCATTATGTATAGCTTGATTGATTTTTTCGAGCCATTCATTCGCCACATCAAATGGAATATATTGCATTTGTAATTGGTTGGAGGCCAGATAAATTTTAAGTGTGGCTAAATTTCGTTTTCTTTGAATTGGTGATTGCCGTACCTCTGCTCGTTGGACTTTGTAAAGAGGAAAAGTAATATGCCGATACCCAAATAACCCTCTTTCAAACCTCGCATATCCATCCTTCATTCCAAAACGATAAGCTTTCCATCTTCGATAAACTAAGGGTAACAATATAACCGGAAGAATCAACGGTAAAAGGCTAAACCAATATATTTCATTTAAGATAACAAAAGGTAAACTAACTATTAAGCTAGGTATAAACAATTTCAAGATAATTGTTTTGTTGATATAACGTTTACTGATCCCTTGAGTTTGTATTTTCTCAGGTGAGTCATCAAAGACATTGTTTAATAGCCTTTTTGTTTGCTTAAAAGTTCTTGCAGGAATAATAAAAGTAGATTGTTTTTGTGCTTGATTTTTTTGTCCGCTAGAGATTTGTCCCAAAGTGATATGTTCTACGGCTAATAATTTCCCAATAAAATTTGTTCTAGTGACAAAGCTTTGAATTTTATTTAATTTGAGTGATTCTTCATAACGAGTTAATAGACCACTCGTGCGTTTAAAAGTAATATCAGTCAGTAATATATTGTCAGGGCTTGTTTTAGAGATAGTTTTAGTCTGAGTTAACTGATATTGATAATAGCGAAAAATTGCACCAATAATAGAAAAAATAAACATTAAACTGATTAAAACAAGAACAAATAAAAACACCGCTAAAACCTCGCCAGAATGCCCCCCTCCTAATAGTTTAATAAAACCTTGCATATCTTCTTTTGTGAAAATTTTTTCTAAAATATCATCTAACATTCCCATTATTGGAGCAAGTATTACAAAAAACCAAAACATGCCATTACTTGAAATACCATATTTAATTAAATCGAATAAGGATGCACTTGCGATTACTTCAGTTTTTTGTTCTGATAAATTATCAACTAATTTTTCATTGGATTGATATTTATCAGGTGAAATTTGAGATTTTTTTTCAAGGATCATATTTCTTAAATTATTAGCTAATAATTCTGGAATACCAGCTAGATCGGCTTCATTGCCTTTAGCGCCAGCGGTCTGTATTTGCAGAGTCACTAGATTAAAAAATTTAAAATAGATGGGTTGTAAAATGTTGATGTTTTGAATTCGATCAAAAGAGATTACTCGTTTATTTTTCTTAAAAACACCATCATTAATCAAAACTTTGTCACCTTTTTGTTTGTATTTAAAAAACCAATATTGAAAGAATGATGAAAGAAGGATTAAACTGCTAGCAACTATTGCAACTAACATTAAGATGAGTGATTTATTATCAGAGCTAAATATAACAACACCGAGTGGTGCAAGGCTAGGGAGCATGTCTTTGACTATTTTAGTTAAAAGTTTGCCTATGAAAAAAATGACTGATAATGGTGATAATCTTTGCCATTCTGCGATTGTTAAAGAATCGCTATTAGCCTCATTCTCAACACTACTCATTTTCAGTGATTTTTAATATTTGATGGCGTAAATGTTCTGCAGTATCTAAAGGTAATCCATGAATTCGCAGGTCGGAAGATGCGCCACCAGCAGTAAAAAATTTCAAGGTCGCCATTCCATATTTTCGCTCTAGAGGACCGCTTGATAAATCAATATGTTGAATGCGTGAAAAGCTTAATGCTGTTTGTTTTTTCCACCAGATCCCTTGTTTATGATAGATATCAAATTCGCGTTTTAGATATCCACAAGATTTTGAAAAATAATAACCATAAGCTCCCGAGAGTATAGAAATTACTAACAACCCTATAATGATATAATTTAAAATATCTAAAGCGAAAGTGTCAATATTAGGTTTGAAAATTTTAACGGATAAAATGACAATAACAGGAACCATCCAAGACAAAAAATTTGTAATTCCAGATACTTTAGGTAAATTTTTAGAAAGATTATGGAAAATTATATTGGATCTATCCGATCCAATATTAGCCGTTTGATCGCTATTAATTTTTTTCTCTGTAGGTTCTTCCTTCATTTAATCCTTTTTATTTTTAAATGCGTCGGCTAAAGCCATACCAAATGCAGAATTAATGGGCTTGGATTGATTGCTTCTATTTCGACTATTGTTTGGTTTGTTATTAGTAGACGAACAATTAGGTTGTTTATTCCTTCCATTAGAAGAACCTTTAGCTTTATTTTCTATTTCTTCTTGAGGCCCCACCATAGAGAGGCTAATACGTTTTCTTTGTACATCAACTGACACAACATGTGTTTTGACAATATCACCCGTTTTGACTACCTCTCTTGGATTTTTAATAAACTTGTCACTCATTAAAGAGATATGAACTAAACCATCCTGATGAACACCAATATCAACAAAGGCACCAAAATCAGTCACATTAGTGACGGTACCTTCCAATGCCATTTTAGGTTTAAGATCGTTCATAGTTTCAACGCCGTTTTTAAATTTAGCCGTTTTAAACTCCCCCCGAGGATCACGCCCAGGTTTATCTAATTCAGAAATAATATCTTTAACCGTTGGCAGACCAAAACTATCTGTTACGTAATCGCTAGCATTAAACTGTTTAAGTTCATTAGAGTTACCAACTAGTGCGGATATTCCACCAGTAATTTTCTCGAGCATTTTTTCAACAATTGGATAAGTTTCTGGATGAACGCCAGAAGAGTCGAGCGGATTATCGCCGCCACTAATTCGTAAAAATCCAGCCGCTTGCTCAAATGCTTTTGGCCCTAATCGTTCAACTTTAGAAAGCTCTTTTCTATTGGTAAAGCGTCCATTGGTTTCACGATAACGGATGATATTTGATGCAAGTGTTTTGTTTAAACCGGAAACGTGACTAAGTAGCGGAGCAGAAGCCGTATTTAGATCCACACCGACTTTATTCACACAATCTTCAACAACGCTGCCTAGCATTTTACTTAACTGGCTTTGGCTAACATCATGTTGGTATTGCCCAACACCAATCGCTTTTGGTTCTATTTTCACTAATTCAGCTAATGGATCTTGCAGTCTTCTTGCAATGGATACAGAGCCACGATAAGTTACATCTAAATCAGGAAATTCTTCAGCGGCTAGTCGAGAGGCGGAATAAACTGACGCACCAGCTTCACTGACAATAATACGTCTTAGGCCAAGCTTTGGGTTTTGCTTTTCAAGTTCAGCAACCAAATGATCGGTTTCCCGAGAAGCCGTCCCATTACCGATGCTGATTAATTTAACTTTAAATTGCTCGCATATAGTCGCTAGCTTTTTTAATGATTGATCCCACTGTTTTTGTGGGGCATGGGGGAAAATAGTTGTTTGAGTTAATAGTTTTCCAGTACCGTCTACGACCACTGCTTTAGTACCAGTACGCAGTCCAGGATCCAGTCCCATCGTTGTAAAGTCACCAGCAGGCGCTGCCATTAAAAGATCACGCATATTATTTGCGAACACTTCAATGGCGTGAGTTTCGGCATTTTCCCGTAATTTACCTAACATTTCTGTTTCAAAGAAGGATTGCAGCTTCACTCGCCAGGTCCATAAAACAACGGTCTGTAACCAATCGTCGGCAGATTTACCTTCATGCTTGATTTGAGCGTGTTTAGCAATTAGGTATTGTGCGTAATTGCTGGCTTTATCATCTTTTAGTAAGAGTTCATCGACGATTAATTCAAGTGACAAAACAGATTCATTTCGTCCTCTAAATAGAGCAAGTGCGCGATGGGAAGGGATTTTGCTGACTTTTTCTGAATATTCAAAATAATCCTTAAATTTTTGCCCTTCTGATTCTTTGCCTTTTACCACAGTAGAACGAAGAAATGCATTTTCTGTTAAATAATTTCTAAGTTCAGAAAGTAACACAGCATTTTCTGCAAAAGCTTCCATTAAGATCTGTTTGGCACCATCTAAAGCATCTTTAGTGGTTACAACTTTTGCCTCTTCATTAAGGTATTTATTAGCCTCAGATTCTGGATCTAAATCGTGATCTTCGAATAGAGAATCGGCTAATGGTTGTAAACCGGCTTCTTTGGCCATTTGCGCCTTGGTGCGTCGTTTAGGCTTGTAAGGCAAATAGAGATCTTCTAACTCACTCTTGGTATCGGCTGACAAAATACCCGCTTTTAATTCAGGGGTCAGTTTTTCTTGTTCTTCAATACTTTTTAAAATAACTTCTCGGCGTTCTTCTAACTCTCTTAAATATCCTAGGCGTTCCTCAAGATCTCGCATTTGAGTATCATCTAGCCCGCCAGTTGCTTCCTTTCTATATCTAGAAATAAAGGGAACACTAGCACCATCATCTAATAGTTGAACAGCTGATTGAACTTGTTTTTCTTGAACATTGAGCTCTTTCGCAATCTTTTGCGCGATATTAAGCATGAAGTATCCTAAAATTTAAAATGTAATTTGAACGAGCATAAACAAAGCGCATTATAACGTTTTGAATGCCAAACATGCCAGAATTTAGCAACAAAACATGTCATCTATCAAATAGAAAGTAGAGCTCACTTGATTTATCTAAGTTCAAAATCTCAAAACTACAAAACCACTCAGCTAGGTCTACAGGAATGTTTGTAACGAGTGGTATATACTCTGTAACAATTCATTAAAAATTTAACTTTGCTATTCAAGTACTTAAAGTGATAATTACCGCAATTGCTTAGGATAGTGTTTTTTTTGGGGAAAAATATGAGCAAAGAAACAAAAAAAATATTGGTTGTAGATGACGATCTTCGGTTAAGAAGTCTTTTAGAGCGTTACTTTAAAGAACAAGGCTACATTGTTAAAACTGCAGCAGATTCAGAACAAATGGATCGTTTTTTGGAAAGAGAAAACTATCATCTAATGATTTTAGATCTAATGTTGCCGGGAGAAGATGGTTTATCAATCTGTAAAAGGTTAAGAAGTGACGATAATGG
The DNA here is from genome assembly GCA_964601915.1 of uncultured Kangiella sp. Lineage (GTDB taxonomy): Bacteria > Pseudomonadota > Gammaproteobacteria > Enterobacterales > Kangiellaceae. The sequence continues at coordinate 8,690 of CAZRPK010000092.1, forward strand.
CATTCCAATCATTATGCTCACCGCGAAAGGTGATGATGTTGATAGAATTATCGGCTTGGAACTAGGAGCAGATGACTACTTAGCCAAGCCTTTTAATCCCAGAGAATTATTAGCACGTGTTAAAGCCGTATTAAGACGCAAGCCAAATGAGTTACCCGGCGCTCCAAGTAGTGAAGAAAAACTAATCAAATTTGGTGAATATGAACTTAATTTAGCCACACGTGAAATGAAGCGTGGTACGGAGCAAATGACGCTTACAAGTGGAGAATTTGCAGTATTAAAGTCACTTGTTACTAATCCCCGAAAGCCCCTTTCCCGAGATAAACTGATGAACCTTGCAAGAGGGCGTGATTATAGTGCGTTAGAAAGAAGTATTGATGTTCAGGTTTCTCGATTACGTCGTATGATAGAAGTAGATCCTGCAAAACCAAGATATCTGCAAACTGTTTGGGGCATTGGTTATGTGTTTGTACCTGACGCGGATTAATTTTATAGGAATATAATTAAGCCTCTTTCGTTTAATAGGTTAGATAATTAAATGATAAGAGGCCCCATTTCATGAAAGACTTACGCAAAAATACTGAACTCCCACTTCACGAAGAAGTCATGCTTTTAGCATTGCGAGATCAAAAAGGCACGATTGATTCGAAAGCACAGTTTTATCCCCAGATTGTCGCAGGTGCAATCATTTCAGAATTACTACTGTCCGAATATATTGAAATTTCTAATGATAAAAAACAATTAGTTGAAGTTATAAAAGATACTTTGACTGGTAATGAAATATTAGATGAAGCTTTAAATAAAATTAGCGAAAAAAGAAAACCACAAAGCTTAAAATATTGGGTAACTTTTCTTCCAGGAATTAGAAATTTAAAAAATAAAATCGCTCAATCGCTTTGTGAAAAAGGGATTTTAGATGAAGTAGAAGTGAAAATTTTATGGGTATTCAGTTCTTTGAGATTTCCAGAGCTAGATTCATCTTATGAAGATAAGTTAATAGCAAGGCTGGATAACGCTATTTTTGGTGAAGCATCTGAAATTGATGTTAAAACCGCAACCTTGATTGCATTACTCAAAAAATCACCAATTTTAAGTATCCCGTTTGATTCTAAGAAGTTAAAAGCTAGAAAAGATAGAATTGAAGATATCGCTGGTGGATCTTTAGTAAGTGAAGTTGCGGCAGAAGTTATTCAAACTATTCAGTCGGTGATATTTATTACTGTAGTGATGCCGGCTGTTATGGTTGCGGTGACGTAGTATAATTTTTGGCTAGAATTACTCTACTGCAATGGCTATACCCACGGCTAGAACTCCTAGCCCAAAGAGCATAACCCATACAGATGCTCATTGAAAACCGGCTTCCAAAACTGCTATTCTGTGTCATCTAGGATGATGATACACAGTTACAGTTTTTCCAAGCGGGTATTGGTAAGTTATATTCCTAGTATCTTTAAGTAAATTAGCAGCATTAAGTCTTGTGCCATACATACAAAAACCAACGTATTTTCCTGTCTATCTAAAAACTCAGATTTGGTTATGACTCCATCATTTAGATCAACAATTAGAAAAACACAATTTTGCCACAATTCACCTCATAATAACTCACAATCAATTTAAAAAATTCATATTATTTCGCTTAAATAAGCTCATAACAAATCTATAGGAACTTTTAAGCAAATGCACTTAACCAAATTAATATTAATCACTCTGATTTATCTATTTTCTTGCCAATCTCTAGTCGCACAAGATTCTACTAATGAACCTCCAAAAGCTGGAACGCTTTACATTTTCAATGATCAACTAACGAAACAAGAAGCAATCAATTTAAAAACTGACATTAAAATGCAAATCAGTGGCTTAAGTGCGCGAGTAACAGTTACTCAAATATTTGAAAATGCGACTGATCAATGGGTAGAGGGTAAATATTTGTTTCCTTTGCCAGATAAATCCGCAGTTGATCATTTGACTATGAAAATTGGTGATAGGTTAATTGTTGGTAAAATAAAAGAGAAACAAGAGGCAAAAAAAATCTATCAGCAAGCCAAACTATCGGGTAAAAAAGCATCGCTAATTGAACAACAACGGCCTAATTTATTTACCAATAGTGTTGCTAATATTGGTCCGTACGAAACAATTGAAATCATTATTGAATATCAACAAGAGGTTATTTACAACCGAGAACAAGGATTTTCGATTCGCTTTCCAATGACGATTACTCCACGATATCATCCCGTCGCAATTTATAAAGAGAGTTTTAATTCGCCTTTAGCATCAACTTCAAATAAAGGAATGTTGGCTCCTTTTTATTTCAAGTCGGTAAATGAAATATCACACTTATTTCCAATAGAGTCAGATGAGCAAGAAAATTTACAGATTAATCGAGCAAATATACACATTGAATTAGATGCTGGTTTTGCATTGTTAGATTTGAGTAGTAAAAGCCATAAACTTAAGACCCTCCAAAAAACAGAAAAACAATACCAGATTAATTTTACTGATGAAGCTGTAAGAATGGATAGAGATTTTATTTTAAATTGGAAGCCTGTTCCATCGGTTCAACCGCGTGTCGCGACATTTTCTGAAACTAAAAATCAAGATAACTATATCAGTATGATGATATTGCCTCCATCTACATCAGAAATTTCAGGAGGCTCAGAACAGATGATTAACCGAGAAACTATTTTTGTAATTGATACCTCGGGATCAATGAGTGGTGAATCAATGAGACAAGCAAAAGAGGCGCTAGATTTTGCATTAAGCACTTTACAAAGTGGTGATAAATTTAATGTGATTGAGTTTAATTCTACAACATCAAAATTATTCAATTCAGCACGAGATGTAAATAAATCCAATCTTTCACAGGCGATCTCTTTTGTTGCGGGGCTAGAAGCTGATGGTGGCACAGAAATGTTTTCTGCGATAGAAGCGAGCCTAGATGGTATTGATGATCATCAACTAGTTAGACAAGTTATTTTTTTA
>CAZRPK010000093.1:0-11662 GCA_964601915.1 uncultured Kangiella sp.
TCATAATGATTCCTTTTTAACATTGTAATTAGTATTCAACAACCACTTCGCAACATCCTTAGCATAATAAGTCAAAACAGCATCGGCTCCCGCCCTTTTAAACCCAACCATAGCTTCAAGCACGCATTTCTGTTCATCTATCCAACCATTAGCTGATGCCGCTTTAAGCATCGCATATTCACCACTCACATGATAAGCCATCACGGGAACTTTAAAGTTTTGTTTGGCTCGATAAATCACATCAAGGTATGGCATGCCGGGTTTTACCATGATCATATCCGCGCCTTCCTGTAGGTCTAATGCGATTTCATGGAATGCTTCATTGCCATTGGCGGGATCCATTTGGTAGGTTTTTTTATCAGCTTTTCCTAAGCTTGCACCGGAGCCAACGGCATCTCTAAAAGGGCCATAAAAAGCTGATGCATATTTAGCTGAGTAAGCTAAAATTTTTGTATTAATAAAGCCTTCTGATTCTAGTGCTTCTCTGATTGCGCCAATTCTTCCATCCATCATGTCCGATGGTGCAACAATATCGCAACCAGCTTTTGCATGACTAATGGCTTGCTTTACTAAAACCTCTGTCGTTATATCGTTTAAAACATAACCACTATCATCAATGATCCCATCCTGCCCGTGACTGGTGTAAGGGTCTAATGCTATATCGGTAATCACACCTAGCTCTGGAAATTTTTCTTTGATTGCTTTAATACTTGCTTGCACTAAACCATTTTCATTATAAGCTTCTTCTGCCTGTAAAGATTTTTTCAAATCACTAACAACCGGAAAAATAGCTATTGCAGGAATTCTAAGTTCAACGACTTCTTCCAATTCTATCAATAAATTGTCTAGACTTTTTCTTTGCACACCTGGCATTGAAACAATATCTTCAATTTTATTTTCGCCCTCTAAAACGAAAACGGGATAGATTAAATCATCAGTCGTTATTTTATTTTCCGCCATCAGCCGACGAGAGAAATCATTCGCTCGCATTCTTCTTGGTCGTGTCTTTGGAAATTTTTTATCTAAATTCATTAGTGACATTTTACTTTTCCTTAAACCCAGTCTTTTGGTTTTAAATAGTATTCTGTTAGCTTTTCTTCTTCACTGCCGGATTCAACTTGATGATCATATTCCCAACCAACATTAGAAGGCAAAGACATTAAGATCGATTCTGTTCGGCCACCAGTTTGCAGTCCAAATAATGTTCCGCGATCATAAACTAAATTAAATTCCACATAACGACCTCGCCGTATCTTTTGAAAACGTTCCTCACGAGCACTATAAGGAGTATCTTTTCTCTTTTCTAGAATTGGAACAATGCCTTTCGTATAATGTTCACCAACACTCTTAGTAAACTCAAAGCAAGTTTCAAAGTCTGGTGAATTTAAGTCATCAAAAAATAACCCTCCAATTCCGCGCGCTTCATTACGGTGTTTTATATGAAAATAATCATCACACCATTTTTTGTATTTTGGGTAGGCATTATCACCTAGAGGCTCGCAAGCTTTTCTAGAAACTTGATGCCAATGCTCACAATCTTCTTGAAAACCGTAATAAGGCGTTAAATCAAAACCGCCACCAAACCACCAAACCGGATCTGCGCCTTCCTTTTCTGCGATAAAAAACCGTACGTTCATATGAGAAGTAGGGACATAAGGATTATGAGGATGAATGACTAAAGAAACCCCCATAGCTTGAAAACTCCGCCCAGCTAATTCTGGTCTGTGTGCCGTAGCAGAGGCTGGCATAGAGTCGCCAAAAACATGAGAAAAATTTACTCCTCCTTTTTCAATCACTCCGCCATCCGCTAACACCCTAGTTCGACCACCGCCACCTTGTTCTCGATCCCATTCATCTGTAATAAATTTTCCTTTCCCGTCAACGTCTTCTAATGATTGGCAAATATCATCTTGTAGATGAAGCAAGAAGGTTTTTATTTTTTCAATTTGAGGCATAATTGATTACTGAGTTCGTTTTAAAAAAGGACAGATTTATTGTGATCAACTTTTACTGGAGAAAACCGTTCAATAGTTTTTATTTAGGTTTTTGACCACTTAAAAGACAAAAAGCTTTTAGTACACTTTGGCGAGAAATCATACCGACAACAACATCTTTATCGAGCACTGGATACATTCGTACACCATCTTTTAAAAAACGCTCAGCCACATCCGTAATATTATCGGTTGGATGAACCGTGTTAACTTCCTTTGTCATTCTATCTTCAACTAAATCACCGTAATCTTGATTATAAACAGCACTCAAAACTGTATGTAAGCAATCCTTTTCGGAAAGAAAACCTATCAAACGTTTATGATCATCTAATACCGGAGCGCCGCTAAGGCGATATTCTTGAAATGTATGAGCTGCTTCAACAATATCTTGTTCTGGTCTTAGAGTAATCATCGCGGACGCCATATAGTCTTTTACAATTAAAGAATCTAACATTTAATTTCCTCGTTTAGTTTTTTATTCTTACTTCTTATACACCATAAAGCTACAAATTTGTTTTTACCATATCAGCAAGTTGATTGGCTAACCGTTCAACTTGTGCAGTATCCTCTCCTTCAATCATCACTCGAATTAATGGCTCTGTTCCAGAAGCTCTTAACAAAACTCTTCCAGTATCCGCTAACTCACTCTCTACATCTTTTACAGCTTCGACTACTTTTGCATTTTGCATCGGGTCTTGACGTTCTGATACTTTCACATTCACCATAGTTTGTGGATATTTTGTCATTCCATTTTTTAATTCTGCCAGAGATTTTTTTTCATTCGCCATCACCACTAAAACTTGCAGAGCCGCAATAATGCCATCACCCGTTGTATTTTTATCAAGACAAATCAAGTGACCAGATGACTCACCTCCATAGTTCCATTTATGTTTTTTGAGTAACTCCATTACATATCGATCACCAACATTGGCTCTTACAAATCCTATACCATCAGATTTAAGTGCTTTTTCTAATCCTAAGTTAGACATCAGCGTACCAACCACGCCAGAATTATTTAAACGACCAGATTGTTGAGCACCTTTTGCAATAATGTAAAGTAGCTCATCACCATCAACCACTTTGCCTTTGTGATCAACCATGATGAGGCGATCGGCATCACCATCTAAAGCAATCCCTAAATCTGCACCATTTCCAACCACTAATTTTGCCAATGCATCAGTATCAGTAGCACCACAAGATTCATTGATATTAAGTCCATCCGGATCATTAAAAACGGCTTGAACAGTTGCCCCTAACTCTCTAAACACTTTAGGTGCTATAGAATATGCGGCTCCATTAGCACAATCGACAACAATACGTAACCCGTCTAGCGTATGTGTTGTTGGAATGCTGGCTTTGCAAAATTCAATGTAACGACCTGCGGCCGTTGATACTCTTCTCGCTTTACCTAGTTTTTCTGATGAAACAGTTGTCATTTCTTTATCTAAATAGCTTTCAATTTTTCTTTCTACTTCATCATCAAGTTTTGTTCCTTGGGCAGAAAAGAATTTAATACCATTATCATAATAAGAGTTATGAGATGCAGAAATGACAATCCCTGCGGCGGCTCGGAAAGTACGGGTTAAATAAGCGATCCCAGGTGTTGGCATGGGGCCTAATAGTTGAACATTCATGCCTGCAGCAGCAATTCCAGCCTCTAATGCTGATTCAAACATATAGCCTGAAATACGAGTATCTTTACCGATTACAATTCTATCGCGAGTGGCAGATCCTAATACTTTACCGGCAGCCCATCCTAGCTTCATCACAAATTCAGGTGTGATTGGGTATTCCCCAACTTTTCCGCGGATACCATCGGTACCAAAGTATTTTTTCGACATTTAAATTCCTTATTCTATTTTATTTATTCTAACTCTTGTAAGGCTAAATAGACCTGACGTATATCATGAGTTTCTGCAACATCGTGTACTCTAACAATTTTGGCGCCTTTTTGCATAGCAAATAATGCCACCGCTAAGCTAGAACTTAATCTTTGATCGGTCTTTTTTCCAGTAATTTGACCTAGCATTGATTTTCTAGACAAACCAACGAGTACAGGATGACCTAACTCAACTATTTTATTAAGGTGTTTCAATAGATTTAAGTTATGTTCTAGAGTTTTACCAAAACCAAAACCAGGATCTACGGAAATAGAGTCTTTCGTTATGCCAGCATCAATACAAGCTGTCACTCTACTTTCTAAAAAGTCGACAACATCTTTAACAACATTGCTATAAATTGGGGCATTTTGCATATTTATTGGAGCACCTTGCATATGCATTAAGCAAATTGGTACTTGAAGCTCGACTGCCATTTTAATTGCACCATGTTCTTGTAATGCTCGAACATCATTGATCATACTTGCACCAGCTTCAACTGCAGCTTTCATTACTTGGGGTTTACTGGTATCTATCGAAATTGGTTTATTAAATTGTGTAATTGCTTTGATGACAGGAACGACTCGCGCGATTTCTTCTTCAACACTCACTTCCTTAGCACCAGGTCTAGTCGACTCTCCACCAATATCAAAAATATCGACGCCTGATACAAGCATCTTTTCAGCCCGTTCAACCGCTCCTTTTAAGGAGTTATATTGATCACCGTCAGAGAAAGAATCGGGGGTTATATTTAAAATACCCATAATCGCTGGTGCTTGCACTTGTTTTGGATAAATTTGTTGCAAGTGATTAGTTTCTCTCTATTGCGTAATGTAGGTATAATCAGCCTATCAGATTTATATCATAAGCTAAACCACAAGCTAACTACTATCTACATACTTATTATTAGGTCATTCGATGTCTCAAACTTCATCAGATACAACTCATTTTGGTTTCAAAGACGTTCCATTGCAAAAAAAACAAGGTTTAGTTGCAGAAGTTTTTAATTCTGTTGCTATTAAGTATGACCTAATGAACGATTTGATGTCTGCAGGCGTCCATCGCTTGTGGAAGCGTTACACGATTGAAAAGAGCGGTGTTAGAGAAGGATCGAAGGTGCTCGATTTAGCTGGTGGAACAGGTGATCTCGCTGCGTTATTTTCACCTATTGTTGGTGATGACGGACAGGTTGTACTCGCCGATATCAATGATTCAATGCTTAAAGTAGGCAGAGATCGAATGATTGATAAAGGGTTAATTAGTAATATTTCATTTGCTCAAGTAAATGCAGAAGCCTTACCTTTTACAGAAAACCATTTTGACTGTATTACCATAGCTTTCGGTTTACGTAATGTCACAGATAAACAAAAAGCACTAGCATCTATGTATCGGGTATTAAAGCCCGGCGGAAGACTAATGGTTTTGGAATTCTCTAAACCGACTAATGATTTATTTAGTAAAATATACGATAGCTACTCGTTTAATTTATTACCCAAAATTGGTAAATTGATTACTGGCGATGAAGAAAGTTACCGTTATTTGGCTGAGTCTATCCGTATGCATCCTCAGCAAGAAGAACTAAAATCAATGTTTGAATTGGCAGATTTTGAAGACTGCGTTTATCATAATTTAACTGGTGGCGTTGTTGCTCTACATATTGGACATAAATATTGATATTTTGTAGATACTGATTTTATATAAGCATTGATGATTAATACACGTGATGATCAGAGATAAACACATATGAACTTAAACCAAATAATCGCACAAGCTATTGAAAAGCTAGTTAATCAACTGCTTAGTTTGGATGTTGAGGCGAGCACGCAAATCAAGCCACTTGAAAATAAAAGTATTTTTATTCAAATAGAAGATTGGAAGCTCAATTATCTATTTACTTTTGAAAATGACATGGTTCAAGTCTCCGACCGATCCGACCTACAGTCTGATACTGATAAATCGACTGAACAAACACCTCAACCATCCGCCACCATAAAAGGAAAACTAACCGCATTTATCGCGGCTGCGTTAGCCGAGCAAAGTGGTGATGCCGTATTTCAAGGTGATCTGCACTTTAGTGGTGATCTTAATACTGCAAAACAATTTCAGCAACTTGCATCAAAACTCGATATTGATTGGCAAGAGCCTTTCGCAAAGATATTTGGTGACTTTTTAGGCCATACAATTACCACAGGGCTTAGTTTGTTTGGTGATTGGGCAAAACAGGTTAAAAATAGTTTGAAGCAAGATATAAGCGAATATGTACAAGAAGAAGCTAGGCTGACACCAAGCGATTCTGAACAACAAATATTTTTTGAAAATGTTGATTTAGTTCGAAGTCGAGCCGACCGTTTGTTAGCAAAAGTAGAGATATTCATCAATGCTAGAACTTTAGGCGATGCGAGGAAAGAAAAGACTCAATGAAAAATTTGTTTATTTTACGTAGAGCCTTTGTGATAAACCGTGTTTTTGTTAAATACGGTTTAGATGAGTTATTAACCCCTACACCTTTATCTAAGTATATTTGGCTGTTCAAAATTTTCGCTATCAGTCGAGCAAAAAATAAAAATGAAACTCGTGGAATAAGACTTAATAAAGCACTGACAGAGCTAGGGCCTATTTTTGTTAAATTAGGTCAAATGCTTTCTACCCGTCGAGATCTCTTAGATGGCGATTTAGCTGAGTCATTAGCGGAATTACAAGATAATGTAGAGCCATTTTCTAGTAAAGACGCTATCAAGGTTGTTGAGTCACAATTAGCTCAATCATTAGATTTAATATTTGAATCTTTTGATAGCCACCCTCTTGCATCGGCTTCTGTTGCACAGGTTCATTCTGCTCAGTTAAAAACAACTACCGAAGGGCAAGATAAAATCATTGATGTAGTGGTAAAAATTATTCGCCCCGGGATTCGGAAAAAGATTGACGCGGATCTGAAACTATTAAGGTTACTAGCCGAATGGTTTGAGCATAAATCAGAAATTGGTCGACGTATCCACCCTGTACAAATTCTGAAAGATTACCAAGCTTCACTTTATAATGAATTAGACCTACAAATTGAAGCAGCCAATACAGCTCAACTTAAACGAAATTTTGAATCAAGCCCGAACCTTGCTTTATCAAATTCTGGAAATTCAGTCTCCGATCTTCTATACGTTCCAGAAGTTTTTTGGGAATTTACTCGAGAAAGCATAATGGTTCAAGAAAAAATCCAAGGGGAGTCAATTTATCCGATGGGTAAAATTGATACCTTAAAAGCACTCGGTGTCAATATGAAAAAACTCGCCCATACTGGCGTTGAAATCTTTTTTACCCAAGTTTTCAGAGATAGTTATTTTCATGCAGATATGCATCCGGGCAATATTTTTGTTGATATTAAAGATTTAGATAACCCAACTTATATTGCCATCGATTGTGGCATTATGGGTACGCTTAATGAGTCCGACAAACGTTATTTAGCACAAAATTTTGTTGCTTTTTTTAATCGCGACTATCGAAAAATAGCGGAGCTTCATGTTCAATCAGGCTGGGTGTCAAAGGACGTTTCGATTGAAGAATTTGAATCCGCAATTCGCGTGGCATGTGAACCGATTTTTGGTAAATCATTAGAAGAAATATCTTTTGGTCATTTTTTAGTTCAACTTTTTCAAACCGCAAGACGTTTTGAAATGGAGGTTCAGCCACAATTGGTTTTATTGCAAAAAACATTACTTTATATTGAAGGTCTAGGAAGACAGCTCTATCCTCAACTAGACCTTTGGGAAACGGCTCAACCCTTCCTAAAAATCTGGTTAGCTGAAACTTATGGTGTAAAAGCAATATTTAATCGACTTAAAGAGAAAGCACCTCATTGGATCCAAGAATTACCGGAAATGCCAGATAAAATAAGTGCTTTGCTTAATGCTAATCAAGGTCAATCGAAGCAACAGAAAAACCTGATAGATTCGATTGACGACCTTAAAGCGTCCCAAGCGAAAACGGGGAGTAAAGTCAGATGGGCGATTATTGGTTTAAGTTTGATGATTCTGGCTGTTTTACCCGAAAATAAAGCGATTATTGACTTTATTTGGATCAAAGAGGCATTACTTGGCTTATCAGTTGCTAGTTTTTTGTTATCATTCAAATAAGATACATTGAATAATCCTATTTGATACAAATTGACCCCCAAATAATAAAACTGTGTTAAATTAATGAATGACTGTTTATTTTGTAAAATTGAAAAGGGTGAAATTCCTTCTAACAAAATTTATGAAGATGAAGATGTCATCGTATTTAAGGATATTGCACCAAAAGCGGATGTTCATTTATTAGTGGTTCCTCGCAAACATATCGTTGGATTAAATGATTTGTTACCAGAAGATCAGACTTTAATGGGTAAAATGATGCTATTGTTACCAAAGCTAGCGATGGGGCAAGGACTTGAAAATGGATTTAGAACCATCATTAATACTGGTAAAGGTGGTGGACAAGAAGTTTTTCACCTTCACATCCACTTGTTAGGTAATTTGAGCAAAAAAGCCTTACCATTTGTTTGAAAGGTTGTCCCTAACCTTCTCCTGTCAAGGGAGAAGAAATTAAAAATAGATATAAAAGAGAGAAAATTATGATCAGCATGCCAAGTTTAGCTATTATTTTAGTGATAGTCATTTTATTATTCGGCACCAAACGTTTAAAAAATATCGGCGGTGACTTAGGAAGTGCTTTAAAGGGTTTTAAAAGTGCTGTAAAAGGAGGTGATGAAAAGTCGAAAGTCGAAACCGAAGCCAGCTCAAAAATTATCGAAGGCGAAGTGGTAAAAGAATCATCTGAAGATATCAAAGAAACATCAAAAGAAACAATCAAGTAAAATAGGATCTCCAAAAAATGTTTGATATGGGATTCTTGGAACTCTTTTTAATAGGTATTATTGCACTTATTGTTTTGGGACCAGAGCGACTACCAAAAGCTGCTCGGACTGTCGGTTTGTGGATAGCGAAAGCTAAACAAGGGTTTGAGTCGGTTAAATCTGAAATTGATAGAGAGCTTAAAGTTCAAGAATTACAACAACAGCTCAAAGATCAAAAAGATCAACTCGAAAAGAATTCAGGTTTTGATGAGTTAAAAAGCAGCTTAAATGAGACCAAAAATGTTTTAGAAGATAATGCCAATTCAATCCTCAATGAATCAAATACTGTATCAAACCATATTCAAAAAGATCTAAACGAAACTTCTGATCATGACTCAACTACGGGAAAAATTAATAACGGATCTTCCCAAATGAATACAGAAAAAGGTAAACAGCATGACTGAGGAAACAGAAGCAAATAGCTCTGATTCTAAGGGATCGGATATGTCATTGATCTCTCATCTATTAGAACTGCGAGATCGATTACTTCATATGGTTCTATCCATTATTATTGTATTTGTTGGATTGATTTATTGGGCAAATGATATTTACCTAATATTATCGGCTCCTTTGATAGCTCACCTTCCAGAGCAATCCAGTATGATAGCAACCGATATCATTTCACCCTTTTTAACCCCTTTTAAAATGACCGCAGTTTTATCCGTCTTTGTCGCGATGCCATATATCTTGCACCAAGCATGGGGCTTTGTTTCACCAGGACTTTATCGTCATGAAAAGCGTTTTGCCTACCCTCTGTTATTTTCAAGTATTTTACTTTTTTACGCTGGGCTTTCTTTTGCCTATTTTGTTGTTTTTCCATTGGCATGGGCATTTTTAACTGCCGCAGGACCCGAAGGGATCAAGGTGTTGCCGGACATTAGTAGTTATCTAAATATTGTTATTAAAATGTTTTTTGCTTTTGGCATAGCTTTTGAAATCCCAGTTGCTACCATTTTAATGGTTTGGTCAGGACTAACCAGTGTAAAAAGCCTTAAAGAAAAACGTCCATATGTTATTGTTGGTGTATTTGTAGCAGGAATGCTTCTTACTCCGCCAGATGTCATTTCACAGATATTGTTAGCGATTCCAATGTGGATATTATTCGAATTAGGCTTAGTTTTTGCGGTAATGGGTCAAAAAAAGTCAAAAGAAGAGTAACAACATGCAAAATCTAATTATTTCAATCATAGCACTACTAATTTTAGTCAACTCAAAAAATGTATTCTCAGATATCAAGAGCGAGTTTTTAGTATGCAAATATATAGAATCTAGTACTGAGCGTCTTAACTGTTTTGATACAGTAGTAAAAAATTACGAGTCTGAAATACTACCCATCCAAGCATCAAATAGCTTTGGGATGGAATCTACTAACCAAGATGAAACGGTAGAATCATTTCTTATTGGTGAATTCAAAACCTGGAAGAAAGGCATGAAACTCCGCCTTAAAAATGGACAGGTCTGGAAAGTACTTGATAGCCGTAGTGGGTATAGAAAAATGCAAGATCCAGCAATTACTATTTCTCGTGGCTTTTTTGGTTCTTTTGATGCAAAAATTGAAGGCTTAAATGCTAAAGCAAAAGTTAAAAGAATAAAGTAACGTCAACTTATTCTTACAAATGTTTTCAGCGAAATACACAATCCTCTGCTACATTTAATTAACGAAACAAGATATTTGTTGCCTAGGTAACCATTATCTTTGAACATTAGTTAATGAAGTAGGATATTAAGACGATGTTATTTGGCAATAAACAACGCATAGAAAAATTAGAAACTCAAAACCAGCAACTTACGCACCAATTAAAAGATGCTCGGCAATCAATTGATGCGACAAAACAAGAAGTTGAAGCTTTAAACCAAAAGCTTACAGACAAATCAAACGCCAACGAAGACACTGAAGCAATGATGTTAATGATGCTCGAATCCGTCCAAGGTGTTAGCCAAATTAGAGAAGCTGTCGCAGATATGGCTGATAAAATAATGGAAGAAGATCAAGCAATCAGCTGTTTAGATGCCGTTTTTACCCAATCAACTAACATCGTGAGTAACATCGCTACAACAGTCAGTGAAATTGGTAGCCGAGCCGCCGAAAGTAGCGAAAAAATGGACTCTTTAAGAGAGGTTTCTGATAGCATCGCCAATTTTGTGAGTGTTATCGCCAATATATCTGATCAAACAAACCTTTTAGCATTAAACGCTGCAATAGAAGCAGCTCGAGCAGGCGATCAAGGTCGTGGGTTTGCCGTTGTTGCTGATGAAGTTCGCTCTTTAGCACAAAATACTGGTAATGCAACGAGTGAAATTAGTGGCTTGATTGACACGATTGATGGTGATTCAGCCTCCGCATCAAAACAAATCAATGAGCTATGTGAACATACAGCAGAAATAGCACAACAAAACGAAGTGCTCGATCAATCTTATAAAGAAATTCTAAGTGCATCTAATAAAATGCGTGGTGTTATAAGCGATTCAGCGTTAAATGCCTTCATTCAAACGACCAAATTAGATCATGTAGTTTGGAAGGCTGATGTCTATAGTGTGATATTTAATACATCATCTAAATCGATCGATGATTTTACCAGACATACGGATTGTCGATTAGGTAAATGGTATTATCAAGGTGATGGAAAAAAATATAATCATCACTCCTCCTTTTCTGCTCTAGAAGAGCCTCACAAAAGAGTTCATTCTTATGGTGTTGAAGCAATGTTATCAGCAAAAAGTGGAGAACTACATGATACTAGAGTTGCACTTAAACAAATGGAAGATGCTAGCTTAGACGTATATCGTCATTTAAGTTCTTTGGAAACAAAATAGATTTTTTCATCAATTACGCAATATAAACTTTTAATCATTATACCTCACATTCCGCACCAAATTGCCCAATGACAAACAATTGCACTCAATTATAACGA
>CAZRPK010000094.1:0-11620 GCA_964601915.1 uncultured Kangiella sp.
CCCCATCTCTTAGCATGGAATTTAAGATCACAATCATCTTTCTGACACATGCAATGATGGCTACTTTTTTAGGTTTTCCTGCTGCAACTAACTGTTGATAAGTTGCTTTAAAAACAGGGTTTGATTGCTTAACTGCGTAACCTATTGTTTTAGAAAGGGTGATTTTTTTACTACAGCTACCTTTGTCGGTGCCGGTATTACTAACAAGGTGTACTGGGTGAGCTCCACTGTGTGCCAAAGCCATGCCAGCAATAACCGTTAATGATAGGCCTGTTATCATTAAACCCAAATTTAACTTATTGAATGATATTTTCATACTTTTCATACTCAAGTAAAAATAAATTGTAGTTTATAAAGAGTTTTATTTTATTATCTCTATTAGATTAGGCTTTATCTTAGGCTTAGTCTGTGAACAATGTCGCATTGGTTAACTGTTTAATATTTTAACCTAAATAGTAAAAATGTATCTAGATTAAAATATTAAAGTAAGAGCTACAAATTACAGTTTTGTAATGTTAGTTATTTTGATTGGCAAGTATTGAACTGTATTGTAATAACTTATTGATTCTAGTTTTTGATGTTGGATGTGTGTTCAGAAAAGATAAAGATTCATATTCGTTGCGTTCTTCTTGTAAGACAATAAATAATTTTTCAATGTTTTTTATTGAACCGTAAGTATTGAAAACTAATTCGGCCGAAAATAAATCAGATTCTGTTTCTTGTTTTTGAGAATGATTAAGCTCTAGTAAAGTTAAAATATTATTGACAAGGGATAGATCACCGCTATTGCCAGTCAGCAATGCAAAAACTAAACCAATACTAATGGTTCTTGATAAGCCTTTTAAATGGTGTCGATATTTAAAATGACCTAACTCATGGCCGATCACAAAGGCTAATGCTATATTGTCTTTTTCTTCTCTGTCTATTGCTTCCGTTGCTTCTAATGCAGAGAGTAATCCGCTAGTGATGCCAATACTTCCACCTGGAAAGGCGAAGGCATTAATGTCATTATCTTGTATAACGAAAATTTTATAATTTAGTTTTGGAACTGATGGATGTTTGCTTAATTGAAAAAGAATTTTCTCGACCTGCTTAATTTGTTCAGAGCCTGATTCATCTATTTTCATATCAATATGCTTCAGGACGAAACCACCAAACCATTTGTTTTCTTGTTCAATAGAAATATTGCGAATGAAATATTTACTTGCAAAACTGACGGAAAAATAAAGAACTAAAATTGATGTAGTTGCTAGAAATAGTAATTTGATTAGTTCTTTTGTTGTCTCTTTTTCTCCAGAACTGATGTTAGCAGATTCTCCAAGATTTTTTATTTCAAATCGCATATTGAATAGCTGTTCCGTAAGCGATTATTTCAACGCAACCAACGGACTTTTGTCCTGATCGACCTTGTTTAGAAATGGTTGATGTCTCAATGCGGAGGTTAATAATCATATTAGCAGCGGGACATTTTTCTTTCATTCTTAAAATAGCTTCTCTCCTAGCTCTGTCAACAAGGCTTTCATAAGTCACTACTCGTCCACCAAAAGTGTTTCTCAGTCCGGCTAAAAAGCGCTTAAAATAATCAACTGAGATGACAACTGAACCAGACACTAAATAAGCTTTTTTCAGTTCTTTATTTTTGTCATAATTATCAAGATTAATGACTGGTAATTTAAGCGTTGCTTTTTCACGTTTTCTAATCGATGTAAAGTGCTTCTTTTCCAAAATAGAACCAACGATCAGACCAATAAGTACTAATCCTAATGGAATACCTAAATTAATAAATGTAACAGTTAAACCATCCATAGTAGACTCCTGATAATTGGATGTTATGGAACTGAATCTTAAGAAACAGTTATTAAGAGTTAGAATCAATCAGTTTAACAGCGGTTCCATAGGCATATAATTCAGATGCTCCCTGTGCAACCGATGATGTCGAAAAACGTATGTTAATAATCGCATTGGCACCTAAAGACCGAGCTTGAGTTTTCATACGCTCCATAGATTCATCCCGAGAGTCGGATAATAATTCGGTATAACCTTTTAACTCTCCGCCGACAATATTTTTTAGTCCAGCCATAAAGTCTCGTCCAATATGTTTTGCTCGAACCGTACTACCTGATACCAATCCGTAGTGAACCGCGATTTCTTTTCCGGGAACGTTTTCTACATTTGTAATAATCATATTGTTTTCCTATTAGATTGATTTTTCTAGTTGAGCCATTATTCTCATAGAGAACGGCTAAGAGTATATCATTTAAACTTAGAACGAATGAAGTCGTTCTTTATTCCACAGATCGAGTGATGATTTTTGTTAGTTCTTTAACCGCTTGTCCATTTTCCTCAAAAAGAGTGTTTGTTTTAATGTAATGATCTTGAAGTCTATTTTTGTTACTGAGAAGCAAGTTAATATTTGATACCAATGTTGCTTCATTGTCAACGAGAGTTAAACAATCATTATCTCTCATTATTTTGCTAACATCAGAAAAATTATAGTTACTATTCCCCATTAAAACAGGTAAATTACAGGCTGCAGGTTCTAGAGGGTTATGCCCGCCTCTATCAATCAAACTGCCTCCAACAAATGCGATATCTGCAACACCACATAATAGAGTTAACTCGCCCATCGTATCACCGACAATTAGTTGAGTGGTTTTATCAGGGATTTGACCTTGACTACGATTGATAAATTTTAATCCTATTTCTGCTATTTTAGTTTTTAATAATTCAAATTGTTCTGGGTGTCTTGGAACTGCAATAAGTAACAAGTCAGGATGTTCAAATAACAAATTTTTATGACTGTTTAAAATTATATCGAATTCCCCTGGGTGGATGCTGCATGCAATCCAGCATGGGCGCCCCTTACACAATGAATTTCTTAACTGATTTTGTTTGTTCTTTAGTTGTTCATTTATTTCAATATTAAATTTAATACTGCCTACGCATTTGACTTTATTTTTTTCTATATCGAGTGATAAAAATTGGGTCTTATCCGATTCGTATTGAGCCGCTATAAAGGTTAAGCCGAAGAGTACGCTTTTGCTTAGTTTTGGGTGACGCTGATATTTTTTTGTCGATTTTTCAGACATTCTGGCATTAGCCAAAATAATAGGGATATTTTTTAGCTTACATTGACAAATAAAGTTAGGCCATAATTCAGTTTCCATTAATACGACAACATCTACATTTAAGCGGTTCAAAAATAACCGAGAGGAAAACGGCCAGTCAATTGGCAAGTAATAATTAAACATTTTAACCGATGAGTGATTTAAGTCGGTAATTGATTGAATGAGTTTTTCTGCTTCTTCTCGACCCGTTGGAGTGGTATTGGTAATTATAATTTGTGTAAATTGTTCATTTTCAAATAAATTAGTAATCAGTGGCGTTGCAGCCTTTGTTTCACCAATAGAGGCGCAATGAATTAATAATGTTTTTCCAAAGAGCTTTTTATTGCTTTTAACAAAACCAAAACGTTCAAAAAAGTGATTTAAATAGCGTGGGTCTTTTATTCCTCGATATAAGAAATAAAGAAGAATAATGGGAAATAATAAATAGAGACCTAAAGTGTATATCTGTCGGTTCATTTTCTATCTTACTTTGGTATAGCTACTTTTTTCTCTTTACTCATTTTATATATGACCAATTTCCCGCCAATCGTTTGTACTTTATGAGATTGTGTTTTATTTATTATCTTTTTAATAATTTCTTCTTTTTGATCTCGGTCATCAGCGCGGATATTTATTTTTATCAGTTCATGTGAGTCCAAAGCAAGTTTGATTTCATCAATCACAGTTGGCGTTAATCCTTTATCACCAATCATTACAACAGGGTTTAATGCATGTGCTAAGCCTTTTAGATGGCGAATTTGGGTGTTTGATAGTTTGATCATTATTTAATTTAATCGATTTTCATTAATATTGAAGTGGATCTTATCATTATATTGATAAATTTGAGATAATAATATTCATTAGATAAGTGATTTATGACTAGAATCCAAGAATAGCAATTATGGCAAAAACTAAAAGTAGTAAAGGTTGGTTAAAAGAGCACTTTGATGATGAATATGTTAAACGTGCTCAAGATGAGGGGGTTCGTTCTCGTGCTGTGTATAAATTGCAAGAGCTAGATGAAAAAGATAAACTGATTAAGTCTGGCATGAATGTAATTGATTTAGGGGCTGCACCGGGCGGTTGGTCTGAATATGTGGCAAAAAAAGTAGGTAAAAAGGGGGTTGTTTTAGCAACGGATATCCTTCCAATGGATTATTTAGAGGGGGTTACTTTTATTCAGGGTGATTTTCGTGAAGAATCTGTGTTAAATGTTATTTTAGAACACTTAGAAAATAATACCGCAGACCTTGTTTTATCGGATATGGCTCCCAATATAAGTGGGGTTGATTCTATTGATCAGCCGGCATCCATGTATTTAGTCGAGTTGGCGCTTGATTTGGCTGTACAAACCCTGAAAAAAAATGGTCAATTCCTAGTGAAGATTTTTCAAGGTGCTGGTTTCGACGAGTTTACCAAGCAGGTAAAATCTCACTTTAAAGTGATGAAAATTAGAAAGCCTAAGGCATCAAGAGCAAGATCGCGTGAAGTCTACGTGTACGGTTTAGGCTTTATAGGCTAATCTAATATAGAGTCACATTATTAAAGATAAACTTAATGAGATATACATTTAAGAAACAAAAAATGATTGGTAGATAATTGTTATCATTCGATACAATCAATTAACAGATTTGATTTAAATAAATTTAAAGGTAATTCTTTTGAACGATACAGTTAAACAACTTTTATTGTGGTTAGTGATTGGTCTAGTACTGGTTTCAGTTTTTAATAAATTTGAAACTGCGAAACAGCAGTCTAATGAAATTGAGTTTTCTCAATTAATGGCGGATATAGGTGAACGGCGGGTAAAAAGCGTGGTTGTCGCTGATTGGATGGCGGAAGTCATTACAACTTCTGGTGAAACATTAACCGCTCGAATTCCGGCTGGTTCACATGAGTTGCTTGCGCAAAAAGCACTCGATAATCAGATTTCTTATACCGGTAGAGAAGCAGAAGGCGATAGTTTAATCTCGACCATTTTCTTTACCTTTGGTCCTATCTTGTTATTAGTTGGTGTATGGATTTTCTTTATGCGTCAAATGCAAGGTGGCGGTAAAGGCGGGGCAATGAGCTTTGGTAAAAGCAAAGCACGTCTGTTAAGCGAAGATCAAATTAAAACCACGTTTGCAGATGTTGCAGGCTGTGAAGAAGCAAAAGACGAAGTAGCAGAATTAGTGGATTTTTTACGCGAGCCTAGTCGGTTTCAAAAATTAGGCGGTCAAATCCCTCGCGGTATTTTGATGGTAGGGCCTCCAGGAACGGGTAAAACTTTACTGGCAAAAGCAATTTCTGGTGAAGCAAAAGTACCTTTTTTCACTATTTCTGGTTCTGATTTCGTTGAAATGTTTGTAGGTGTTGGCGCATCCAGAGTAAGAGACATGTTTGCAGAGGCAAAAAAGCAATCGCCTTGTATTATCTTTATAGATGAAATTGATGCGGTTGGCCGTCATCGTGGTGCTGGTATGGGCGGTGGTCATGATGAAAGAGAACAGACACTGAACCAATTATTAGTTGAAATGGACGGATTTGATGGGGATGACGGCGTTATCGTTATTGCTGCAACTAACCGCCCTGATGTTTTAGACCCTGCATTATTAAGACCTGGTCGTTTTGATAGGCAAGTTACCGTTGGTTTGCCAGATATTAAAGGCAGAGAGCAGATCTTAAAAGTTCATATGCGTAAAGTTCCGCTAGATGAAGATGTAATACCAATTGATATTGCTCGAGGAACACCAGGAATGTCAGGAGCCGATTTAGCTAACCTAGTTAACGAGGCTGCTTTGTTTGCGGCTAGAGCCAATGCAAGAACTGTTAATCAAGAGTATTTTGAAAAGGCTAAAGATAAAATATTGATGGGTGCTGAAAGACGCTCCATGGTGATGGACGAAGAAGAAAAATTGAATACAGCGTGGCATGAAGCTGGCCATGCAATCGTTGGAACGTTAGTCCCTAGCTCAGATCCTGTCTACAAAGTATCTATTATTCCAAGGGGTAGTGCGTTAGGTGTCACTATCAATTTACCAGAAAAAGATCGGTTTAGTTATTCCAAAGAATATCTAGAAAGCATGTTATCTATGCTTTATGGAGGAAGAATTGCTGAAGAAATGCTAAATGGGCCTGATAAAGTCACTACTGGTGCTTCAAACGATATTAAGAGAGCGACAGAAGTTGCTAGAAATATGATTACACAATGGGGTTTTTCTGAGAAATTGGGTCCATTAATGTATGCCGAGGAGGAAGGTGAAGTATTTTTAGGACGTTCAGTCACTCAAACTAAACACGTTTCTGATGACACAGCAAAAATTATAGATGATGAAATTAAACGTTTAATCGATATTAATTATGCACGTGCGGAAAAATTACTGGCTGAAAATAAAGATAAACTACAAGCAATGGCTGATGCGTTAATGAAGTACGAAACTATTGATGCATCTCAAATTGCAGACATTATGGATGGAAAGCCTCCTCAAGATCCCAAAGGTTGGGATGATAAGGGGAGTGAACCTCCTAAAACTTCTTCAAATAAAGAAGAAAAGCCAGAAAGTAAAATTGGTGGGGCAGCTGCGCAGTCCTAAATCTTTATTCTTATTGATGAAGCTTTTAAGTGTTAAATTAGAGGCTTATGAATTTAGACTCTTATGAATTTAGACTCTTATGAATTTAGAATCCATTCGTCGAGAATACCTTAAGCAAGGGTTAAGCAAAGATCAACTTAACCCCAATCCAACAACTCAACTAAGCCATTGGTTAACTCAAGCAAGTGAGCTAGAGTTAATTGATGCAACGGCCATGAATTTGGCGACGGTTGATGCTGATGGTCAGCCAAGTCAGCGTATGGTATTATTAAAAGATCTTAGTGAAAAAGGTCTCATCTTTTATACCAATCTACAGAGTCGTAAAGCTCAAAATATAAGCAATAATCATAAAGTGAGTGTTAACTTTGCATGGTTGCCTCTTGAGAGACAAGTAAAAATCCAAGGTGTTGCTAAACGTTTGTCAGTTGCTGAAAATATCGCTTATTTCTCAACTCGTCCTAAAAATAGCCAATTAGCTGCTTGGGCATCAAACCAAAGCAAACCTATATCTTCCAGAAAATTGCTAAATCAAGCTTTTGATCAAATGAAAGAAAAGTTTAAGCAGGGAGAAATCCCCGTCCCTGATTTTTGGGGCGGTTTTTTAATCAAACCGACTCGATTTGAATTTTGGCAAGGTGGCGGCTCAAGGCTACATGATAGCTTTAGCTATACGACTTCTGACGATATTAACTCAACCAATAAATGCTGGACAGTACAACGTTTAGCTCCATAAAATTGTACTTATTAGCGGCAATCCGTTAATTTGTCACAAACCCGTCATATTTTTCTACTAGACTCTCAGTTGAACAGATATTAGTATCTAGGATTAAGTCTTAGATGCTTTTTCGCATTAATTTGATTAACTACATTACCTCAATAACTCGGTGAAAATAATATGAATCCAATAATTGATCTTTTTGCAGCATCACCTTTGAAACCAATGCGTGCACACATGCGAAAAGTCCAAGAATGCGTAGCGATATTGCCAGACTTTTTTGATGCTGTATTTAAAAAAGATTGGGATACTATGGCGGATCTTCAAAAGGAGATCCGAGCTAAAGAAAATGAAGCAGATGAAATGAAGAAAACGCTTCGAATGAACTTGCCATCAGGTCTGTTTATGCCCGTTTCTCGCATTGATCTTCTTAGCTTGTTAGCCTCACAAGATAAAATAGCGAATAAAGCTAAAGATGTCGCCGGTTTAGTAACTGGTCGAAAAATGGAGTTTCCTACTGTTATCGAAAACAGTTTAAAAGAATATTTGAATCGGAGTATTGATGCATCTAAACAAGCTCACAAAGCGATTCAACAATTAGATGAGTTGTTAGAGTCAGGTTTTAAAGGAAGGGAAGTGACGATTGTGGAAGAAATGATCGATGTTTTAGACAAAATAGAAAGTGACGCAGATGTTTTACAAATTAAAATTCGTCAAAATATTTTTGATTTAGAGGACGGATTACCAGCTGTTAATGTTATCTTCTTTTATAAAGTGATTGATTGGGTTGGTGATATTGCTGATTTGTCTCAGCAAGTTGGTTCAAGATTAGAATTGTTGCTAGCTCGATAATTTTATCAGCTCAACCTTTTTGCGGTTGGTTTTAAATTCTTAAAGTTAATAAATATAAAATTTTCTCATCCAATCAAGTTGCAGAACTCAATAATTGGGCGCAGAAGAAATAGAAGTAGCGAGAAATATTATGACAGATTTTTTTACAGAGTATCAAATGATCCTCATTGGACTTGCCGCAGCTTTTGGGTTGTTAATGGCATTCGGAATAGGCGCAAATGATGTTGCAAATGCAATGGGGACATCAGTAGGTTCAAAAGCTCTTACGATTAAGCAAGCGATTATCATCGCAATGATTTTTGAATTTGCTGGGGCGTTTTTAGCGGGCGGAGAAGTAACGTCAACTATTCGAAAAGGAATTATTGATGCAACAGCTCTAACCAATACACCAGAATTATTAGTATTTGGAATGATGGCATCTTTACTAGCTGCCGGTATTTGGCTAATTGTAGCAACCTATTTTGGTTGGCCAGTTTCAACAACTCATTCCATTGTTGGCGCTATAGTCGGTTTTGCCGCGGTCGGAATTGGAATGGAGGTTGTGCATTGGGGCAAAGTGGGTTCGATTGTAGCTAGTTGGGTTATATCGCCACTTATTTCTGGTACTTTGGCTTTTGTAATATTTACCAGTGTTCAAAAGTTAATTTTGCACACCGAAAATCCGCTATCCAATGCAAAAAAATACGTACCAATTTATATGTTTTTAACAGGTTTCATGATTGCTTTGGTGACTTTATTTAAAGGGCTAAAACACGTTGGATTAGAAATGAGCAACACTAATAACGTTATTGTTGCTATAGCTTTCGGTGTAGTTGTTATGACGATAGGTAAGTTTTTTATTAGCCGTCAACACGAGCCAGAATCTGTAGATAAAGAATTTCACTATGCTCGAGTTGAAAAAGTCTTCGGTATATTAATGATTATAACGGCTTGTGCGATGGCTTTTGCACATGGCTCTAACGATGTTGCTAACGCCATTGGACCTCTAGCCGCAGTAGTTAACATAGTCGATAGTGGTGGTGAAGTTTCTGCAGAAGCCGCTTTGCCAATGTGGATTTTATTATTAGGCGGAGTTGGAATTGTCTTAGGTTTATCTCTTTATGGTCACAAAGTGATGGCGACAATCGGTAGTAAGATTACAGAATTAACACCTAGTAGAGGGTTTGCGGCTAATCTCGCCGCTGCATCTACAGTCGTTGTAGCATCGGGAACAGGACTTCCTATTTCTACTTCTCACACACTTGTTGGTGCTGTTTTAGGTGTCGGAATGGCAAGAGGGATTGCGGCTCTTAATTTAGGTATATTGAAAAATATAGCGGTTAGTTGGATCGTGACTCTACCTGCGGGAGCCATTTTATCAATGATATTCTTTTTTATGTTAAAAGGTATTTTTCTTTAAATCTTTTCATTAAATCCCCTCTTTGCGAAGAGGGGAAACTTGTTTTAAGACTGTGAATTCGGCTACTGTCTAACACCTTCAATATGAAGATCGAACATGACTTTTGCAGATGCTGGACCTAAATCCATTTTAATCCCAAAATCTTTCATGGTTATTTCAGAAGTGCCAGAAAATCCGACGCGATAACCGCCCCAAGGATCTTTGCCTTCTCCTATTTTATGCGCGTTAATGGTTATTTCTTTACTAATACCGTGCAAAGTTAATTCACCCTTTATTTCTAACTGGTTATCGCCTTTGTCGGTGACGCTAGTACTAACAAATTGTGCACTGGCAAATTTATTAACTTCTAAAAAGTCATCACTTTTTAAATGCTTGTCTCGTTCCGCATGATTTGAATTAACACTTGTGGTGTCAATGTTGATTTCAATTTTTGAAGCCGCAACATTTTTTGAATCATAATTGAATTTGCCATTAAATTTATCAAAGCGTCCAGTCAACCAGCTGTAACCTAAATGTTGAACTTTGAAGTTGATTGATGCGTGAGCCCCTTTGTAATCGACGACATAGTCTGCCGCATTAGCGAAGGCTGATAAAGAGCTTGCTAACAAAATCATTGCGAGTAAAATTTTTCTCATTGTGTTCTCCATTGGTTATTATTTAAATTAAAAAAGCAAAAGTTAAAAATATCAAAAAACTATTTTTTGCTCAACATTCTACTGAGGGTTCTATCTTTATCTATAAAGTGATGTTTTAACGCCGCGCCAGCGTGCAAAACTACCATAAAAATGAGGGTATAAGCAGCATACTGATGAGCGAGGTCTGCGACATCTTCTTGGTTTTCAATAAAAGTAGTCATAGCAGAGACTTCAAAGAATTGAAAGACTTCAATTCCTCGACCATCTGCGGTTGAAATTAAATAGCCACTCATCATTATAAAAAAAATTAAAGTGTATAAAGCTAAATGCATCCAATAACCTAGTTTTTTCTCCGTTGCCGTATGGCTAGCTAATGATTTTGGCTGAATTTGTATATTCTTCCAAATAACGCGAAACAGCATAAGTAAAAAGAAGGTGATGCCGACACTTTTATGTAAAGCGGGTCCTGTTTTGTACCAGCTATCGTAGTAACCTAAATCGACCATCCAAAAACCTAAAGCAAACAGTGAAAATATTGTAATGGCAGAAACCCAATGCAGTAAAATAGCCATCCATCCATAATTTTGTTTGGTATTCTTCATTGGGTCTATTGCTCAATGTTTGTTTTTAAAGTTTGTTATTCTATTGGTTCGCCATAATAAGATAAACTGAGCTTTTGGCAAATCATAATTCTAAAAATGTGAACAATGGCGAACAATAACTGAAAATAGTAATAATCTTTAGTTATTGTAGATCCAGTACAAGCCCTATATTGTCATACGATTAGAATTAGAGAAAGGAAATAAAACATAATGCAAGAACGAATTAACTCACTAGATTTCCTGCGAGGTATTGCGGTTCTAGGGATTCTTATTATTAATATTGAGAGTTTTGCCTTCCCGATACAATTTAGTTCCTACCTTTATGGATCTGCATCCCCTCAATGATTAGAGCCACTACAAGCCTCCATTGCAATGATGCAATTGGTATTAACTTTGGTTAATAAATAGTGAAGAAATTGATGACGTTTTAGTTTTTTCTTCAAAATCGTTTCCTCCTTTTCGTTAACACCATGTAATTGAGAAACATTCTTTGCTAAATCAATACCAATACGTTTAAAATTCATTTTGGATTTTCTCTTTAATGTTAACTGAAATTGTCAATGATCAGTTTGGCACATTGATGCCGGATTTGGGGAAGAAATCCATCTCATTGATTATCATTACTCGTATCAATAATTGCAGGAATGCGCCCATTTGGATTGATTGCTAGAAAATCAGGCTTTCTTTGATCCCCAGAATTTATATCAACACGATTGACCTCATATTCTAATCCAG
>CAZRPK010000095.1:0-11611 GCA_964601915.1 uncultured Kangiella sp.
AAGGGGACTTTTCAACTTTGGAGAAAAGGGGACATTTTAGCTTTGGGTTGACAGACTGTTATTTTAAAGTAACGAGATTCCAAGTAATTACGAAATGTTACTCTTTAAGTATTGGGGATAGCACTTCAAATTTGCCATCTATATTTTCAGGCAAAGGTAGACCTAATACATGATTAAGTAATGGAAATACATGGATGTTTTCAAAAGCAGGTATCGTTAGGTTTTGTTTAAAACTAGGTCCATTAGCTATAAATAAAGCTCCCATCTCTGGGAGCAAGCTTGGAGCATACCCATGCATTCCTTTTGCATAATTGACATTTTTATCATTGTTAATAAAAATGCTGGGTGCAAGCGCTTCAACAATAATATCTGCAATTCTATCGTTATTAAAGTAATGAGTATTTTCGGGTAAATCATTTTTTAAATAAGAAATGTACTGACCTGCGCTTTTTTCATTTAGCTCTTTAACAAACTGACGCATCTCTATTTTCGATTGGTCACTTGTAGCATAAATCTGAAGCTGTGTTGTTCCATTAACCACTTTATAATTTGAGATGCCATTTATTTTTTGCCAATTTATTTTTTCACCATCATTTATGTTTATCATCCCATGATCTGAGACTATTACCAGATTAACTTTAGTATTAAGCTCATTTTTAATCCGCATTTTCAGGTTTCCGATATGCTTGTCAACTTCATACACCGCTAATTTCACTTGTTCTGAATCTGGGCCGTATCTATGACCTTGGCCATCTACTAATGAAAAGTAGGTGGTGATAAATTTAGGCCTGCTCTTTTCTGGTAATTTTAACCAATTAATAATTTGATTGATTCTTTTTTCATAAGGCGTTTTTTTATTATACTTATAAGAATAGCTTGCAGAAATTCCTTCTAAGGTAGAATCTGATTCTGGCCAAAAATAGCTAGCTGATTTCACGCCATGTCTTTCAGCGTGAATCCACAGCGGCGTACCTTGTATCCATTTTGGATTGTCGAATGCTTTTCCCATTTTATAAATATCATTGAGTGAAGGATCAAAAAAACTATTGTGCACTATGCCATGTTTGCTTGGGTACATTCCTGTAATAATTGAAATGTGATTAGGAAATGTTTTTGAAGGATAAACAGGCTCCATTCTTTCTGCGCGAACACCATTTTCTATTATCGATAGTAAAGCAGGTGGTTGATATTTTTCAATATAATCATATCTAAAACCATCAATAGAAATTAATATTAAAGGTATATTGTTAGAGTTGTTCGTATTTGTTGTACAACTAGTTAACAATATTAGAATTAATAGTATGTTACCCAGTAGTGTTTTTATTTTTAGTCGCATTGTTTATCTTATTATGGATTTATTTAACGTTCTAGTTTAATTTCAAATCGAAGTTTGATAGATAGTACATAGTGTCGTTCTGGATTTTCAATCGTTTTTACATAAGCAATCGCCGGCTCCACTTCAAAATACAACCAATCAATGTCTGTTTTCATTCTATATCGAGTAGACAGTTTATATTCTGTCACATCCCAGTCAAGCTCCGATTCACCATTTGCTCCTAATTGATAGGCAATCCATTTTTCATCGCCTAATTGATCAACGATTGCAATGCCGGTAGACCATTCATTGCCTCTAGTTTTTTCAGCTCTAAGAAAACCGTAATCCCATCTAAATAATCGATTATGAGAAATTACTTTAGCTAAATTAATCTTTGTCGCAAAACCGAGCCCATCTTCTTCTTTCCAAATAATATAGTTATAATTTCTAATGGTAAGAGTTTCTGATTTATAGGCTTGAAAGGAGTGCCTCGTAAAAGCGAATAACTTTAATCCTGAACCGAGCCCAATTCGGGAATCAAATTTAGAGCGATTATAAAGTTCTGATTCATAGTTGAGAGCTGCGGAAGTATTATTATCGTTAGATATCGTTTTCAGTTCTGCTCCATCATCTATTTCATTTGATTCATCATTTTTCTCATTACTAAATATTAAGCTAATTTTTTTATTTAGCTTTGGTAAGCGGACTTTTGCTTTTATTTTCGGGCGATAGCGAGGCGTTTCTCCACCTTTGAAAGTGAAATCATTTCTTAAACGTAAATAATCAAAGTTAGCATCTTCTAATTGTTCCGACTCTCCAAAAAAGTCATCAACCCAATTTGCAAATTCAACCACTGATTGATAAACAAATTCCCTTGTATTTATTGTACTTTCTTTTTTTTCAATTATATCTTTGGTTTTCTCCGACTCTAACTTTTTATTTTCATTCGCAAATGTGGGATATGACAAAGAAAGATAAAAGATATAAAGTAGCCACTTTGCTTTTATTCCGATAAATCCTTTTTCGGTTTTCAACATAAGCTTTTAAAGTAACGCTTCGATTTCTTTTTCAATGGACGAAGGTTTGTCTTTTGGAGCAAAACGTTTAATTACTTCACCATTTTTGTTAACTAAAAATTTAGTAAAATTCCATTTTATCCCTTTAGATCCTAAAATACCGAGAGCTTTGGATTTCATAAAATCATACATAGGAGTTGCATTGTCTCCGTTCACTTCGATTTTCTCAAATAAAGGGAAACTTGTTTGGTAAGTTAAATCACAAAAACTCTGTATAGCTTCAGTATCCCCTGGTTCTTGACTACCAAATTGGTTACAAGGAAAACCTAACACGCTAAAGCCTCTTTCGGCATAGTCTTTTTGCAGCTTTTCTAAACCTTCATATTGAGGTGTAAATCCACATTTACTTGCGGTGTTAACAATTAGCAAAACTTTGTCTTCATAGTCAGACATAGAAACGGGATTGCCTTTTATATCATTACATTTAAATTGGTATATGGTGTTAGACATGGTTCTTTTCCCTTGTAAGTCTAGTTTTAATGGATAAATTCTACCAGAGAGCTTTAGGTAATGCTTTCTAACAATAGTTTTATAAACATTTTACCTGTTTTTCCAAGTGATTTGTCTGCGTGCCATACAAGATGTGGATTAAATTTAAATCTGGAGTCACCCAAGGTATTCACTTCTTTCAACTTGCCATGTTTAATCTCATTCGCGACTAAATATTTTGGCATCCAACCAAAACCAATTCCTTGTAATAAAGCGAGTTTTTTACTCTTAAAATCACTTAAATAAAACAGGCGTTCACCATCAAAATGCATGTGTTCAACGTCGTACAAATCTTGATCACTCGAATCATGGACGCTAAGCTCTATATGTTGTTGTAATTGATTAATATTCACTTTGGTTTGTTTTGCTAGAGGGTGCTGGTTACTAACGCACAACATACATTCTACTTCGGGCAGTTTATTTACACTGAGTTGAGTTGACTGTTGGAACTCTTTAACAATCATCAAATCGGCTTTGTTACGCTCAAATCTATGTTGTACACCACCAAGGTATTCCATTGTCAGGGATATCTTGGTGGGAACATCTTCTTCAATCAAAGACTTAATCACTTTCATTACAGGGGCAATGTCTAGTATTCCGTCAACGACCACTTCAAAACTAGGTTCCCATTCTTGATTTAACTGTTTGGCTAAAGATTCAATGTTTTCAGCCTGTGTGAGTAAACGTTTTCCTTCACTTAATATAGCTTCACCCTCGGGCGTTAAAACAGCACGGTATTCACTTCTATCGAATATGGTTAGATTTAAAGCGTTTTCTAACTTTCTGATCTGATAACTGATGGCTGATTGTGCGCGATGTAGTGTTTTAGAAGCAGCAGAAAAGCTCCCTTGTTCTACAATGGTGTTTAATACGCGGATTGAGTCTAAGTCTATTTTCATGGCTAAGTTATCAATTTAATAAGGATGTAAATGGTTTTTAATAGAATATCATAGAAAGCTGATAATTTTTTCACCAAACGTGGCGTTTTTAATATTCGCAGATTCGGTAGATCTCCTTTCGGGCGGCAAGGAGCGCAATATCTTCGCCATTATGCCGTTTCTCTGGTGTCACAAATTTAATCGAACTATGTAAATGCTCGCCGTTATACCAATTGACAAATCCTTGTACCCAACGTCTTGCTACAACCAAGTTAATTAGACCATTACACCTACCAATTTATTGGCTTAAGAGCTGTCCAAGATCGCCGTTTAATATTACTTTGAATTAGCCATAAGCTGAATGCAGGTGTTGATTAGGGGCTGGGGATTTGTTTAAAAATTATACAGATTTCGTGGGGATCGCTCAGGGTCAGTATGATTTAGCCGTCTATAACCTTTTGAATTACATGTGGTGGTACGTCTGCCATGTTTAACCGTGTTAATATTACCAAAGCCACTTTTAATGGCTACACCGAAAATGCAAAAGTTAATTTTTTAGCACTTGCCCAAGATATTTCCCAGTATAAGATTTTTTATTCTTAGCGACTTCTTCAGGCGTTCCTTCTGCAATAATAAATCCACCTTTACTTCCACCTTCAGGTCCTAAATCAATAATCCAATCAGCGGTTTTTATAACATCTAAATTATGCTCAATAACCAAAACAGTATTACCGTGATCACGTAAACGATGAAGTACTGCTAAGAGTTGTTTAACATCATGAAAATGAAGTCCGGTCGTTGGTTCATCTAAAATGTAAAGGGTTTGCCCTGTATCTCTTTTACTGAGTTCTTTCGATAGCTTTACTCGTTGCGCTTCACCACCTGATAATGTGGTGGCGGCTTGCCCTAAACAAATATAAGAAAGACCGACATCAACGAGTGTTTGAAGTTTCCGTGAGATAGAGGGGATCGCATCAAAAAATACTCTAGCATCCTCGACTGTCATGCCTAAAATTTGGTTAATGTTTTTACCTTTATAAGTAATTTCTAACGTTTCTCGGTTATATCTTTTTCCTACGCAAACATCGCATGGTACGTACATATCGGGTAAAAAATGCATTTCTACTTTGATCAGTCCGTCACCTTGACAGGCTTCACATCGACCACCTTTCACATTAAAACTAAATCTCCCAGGTTTGTAACCACGGGCGCGGGATTCTTGTGTTCCGGCTAATAGTTCTCGAACGGGTGTAAATATTCCGGTGTAGGTTGCAGGATTCGAACGGGGTGTGCGTCCAATGGGTGCTTGATTAATATCAACCACTTTGTCAAAGTTTTCCATGCCGTGATAACTTTTGTAGGCGGATGGAGTTAGGCTGGTTGCACGATTTAAATCTGTGGCGGCAATGGGGTAAAGTGTATTGTTAACTAAGCTTGATTTTCCCGAACCAGAAACACCAGTGACGCAAGTCATAACGCCAACTGGTAATTTAAGATCAACCGATTGAAGGTTATTCCCAGTAGCGCCCTTTAATTCAAAATGTTTTCCATTTTTTGCCGGGATCCTTTGCTTAGGAATTTCGATACATTTTTTTCCAGATAAATATTTTCCAGTCAGTGATTTTTTTGATTTTAATATATCTTTAATTGTTCCCCTTGCAACGACTTCTCCGCCATGAATTCCAGCTCCAGGTCCAATATCTAGAACATAATCAGCCGTGCGAATGGCATCTTCATCGTGTTCTACAACGATAACGGTATTGCCTAAATCACGAAGGTGTCTTAATGTTTTTAATAAACGTTCGTTATCTCTTTGATGTAACCCGATTGAAGGTTCATCAAGTACATACATAACGCCGACTAATCCAGCGCCAATTTGGCTGGCTAATCTTATTCTTTGAGCTTCTCCGCCAGACAAGGTATCAGCACTTCTTTCTAAGGATAAATATTCTAAGCCGACATTGACTAAAAACTCCAAACGGTCACAAATTTCTTTTAGAATTTTAGATGCTATCTTGCCTCTTTTACCCGTTAGTTTCAGTTTACTAAAAAAGGTAAATGCTTCATCAATCGGTAGAGCGGTTAGAGTCGGTAAGTTCTTGTTTTTTATTAAAACAAATCGAGATGATTCTTTTAATCTAGTTCCATTACAACTAGGGCAAGATTGTTTAGTCATATATTTTTGTAATTCTTCTCGAACCGCATTTGATTCGGTTTCGTGATAGCGTCGTTGCATATTGGGAATGATCCCCTCAAATCGATGCACTCGTTTCATTACATCGCCGCGATCATTACTATAAGTAAATTCAATTTGAGTTTTTCCACTGCCGTATAGTATTATTTTTTGAATTTTTTTAGTGAGTTTTTTGTAGGGTTTTTCGATATCAAAGTTATAATGTTTGGCTAAAGATTTAAGCATATGAAAATAATAAACACTGCGTCTATCCCATCCTCTAATGGCACCACCGGCTAATGAAACATCTGAATTTAAAATAATTCTACCGGGATCAAAAAACTGATCAACGCCTAAGCCATCACATGTATCACAAGCACCTGCTGGATTATTAAAAGAAAACAATCGAGGTTCAAGTTCAGAAAGGCTATGGCTACATTTAGGGCAGGCAAACCTTTCAGAAAATAATACTTCATCTAAGTCCGAACTTTCATCCATTGGCGCTATCATCGCAATGCCATCGGCAAGCTCTAATGCTGTTTCAAATGACTCCGCGAGGCGTTGTTTTAGATCGCCTTTAACTTTAAAGCGATCAACGACCACTTCAATCGTATGTTTTTTATGTAATTCCAGTTTTGGCGCTTTGCTTAGCTCATACGTTTTGCCATTAATTCTTGCGCGGATAAAACCTTTTACTTGAAGTTCTTCAAATAACTGAACGTGTTCCCCTTTTCGGTTTCTCACAATTGGTGCAAGCAACAGTAGTTTAGAATCTTTTGGTAACGCAAGAGTATGATCGACCATTTGGCTAACCGTTTGAGCTTCTAGTGCAGTGTTATGTTCCGGACAATGAGGTATACCAACACGAGCAAATAGTAATCTCAAATAATCATAAATCTCCGTGATGGTGCCGACGGTTGAGCGGGGGTTGTGCGAGGTGGATTTTTGCTCAATAGATATCGCTGGTGATAATCCTTCAATATGCTCGACGTCTGGTTTTTCCATTAATTGCAAGAATTGACGAGCGTAGGCGGATAAAGACTCAACGTAACGTCTTTGACCTTCGGCATATAAGGTATCAAATGCCAGAGATGATTTTCCAGAGCCAGAAAGCCCAGTAATCACAGTTAATTTATCTCTTGGAATTTTAACGTCAATATTTTTCAAATTGTGGGTTTTTGCACCGCGTACTTCTATGTGATTCATGCTTCTTCTTGTATAATCCCGTGAGAAATTGAACTCGGTATGATAACTCGTAAACTGCGTTAAGCGCAAAATGAAAAACGATCAAATGACTAAAAATAACAAAAAAGATAATAGTAGAAAAATGAACTCAATCGAGAAAAAGGCTGCGCTCACACTTAGTAGCGTGTTTGCTTTACGGATGCTTGGTTTGTTTATGTTATTGCCTGTTTTTAGTTTAGTCGGCAAAGATTTAGAAGGTTTTACACCGATATTAATTGGTTTTGCCATTGGAGCCTATGGTTTAACCCAAGCGATTTTACAGATCCCCTTTGGTTGGATGTCAGATAAATTTGGGCGTAAACCGATTATTCTTTTTGGTTTATTGTTATTTTTGGCGGGAAGTCTAGTGGCGGCTTTAAGCGATCATATTTATGGCGTTATTGCTGGGCGGTTATTACAAGGTTGTGGAGCCATTGCGAGCTCTATTATGGCGCTAGCGGCCGATCTTTCGCGAGATGAACAGCGAACTAAAATTATGGCAAGTATAGGAATGAGCATCGGTGCTGCTTTTGCGGTAGCAATGATCATCGGTCCTGTGATTACGGAGTGGGTTGGGTTGAGTGGAATATTTTACGGTATAGCAGGGTTATCCGTTTTAGCAATGATGATTATTTTGTTATTAACCCCTAATCCAGAAAAACAATTTTCCCAAAGAGATGCGATAGCCAGTCGAGGTCAGTTTACTAAAATATTGTCAGACCGTCAGTTGATGAGACTTAACTTTAGTATTTTCACCTTACATTTTTTATTAACGTCGTTCTTTGTTGCTTTTCCTTATCGTTTAGAAAACTTAGGAATTGAGCTTTCAGGGCATAGTTGGCTTTATCTGTTAACCATGTGCGGAGCGGTTATACTCATGTTGCCTATGATAATTTATGCAGAAAAGAAACGACAACACGCAAGAATGATGTTGTTAGCCGTGATGTTGATTGCCGTGGTTCAATTTAGTTTTGGTATGTTTCAGTTTCCTATGGTGATGGTTATTGTTGCGATGACTATTTATTTTACCGGATTCAATTTAATGGAAGCATTATTGCCATCAATGATTTCCAGGATCGCACCTTTATCAGGTAAAGGAACAGCATTAGGGGTTTACTCAACCAGTCAATTTGCAGGCGCTTTTTTAGGAGGTCCTATTGCAGGACTCACTATGCAATATATGGGTTATAACGGTGTCTATTTAGTCGGTGCTTTTGCTGCAATGATTTGGGCTGTTATTTTGTTTGGTTTAGAAAATCCGCCGGCATTAACTGCCTACACACTTACTATGCCAGACATTGCCGAAGATGCATTTCCAAGTCTAGTGGAAGAATTAAAAGCAATAGAAGGCGTGGCAGAAGCTGTGGCACTACCTGAGGCAGGAGCTGTTTATTTAAAAATTGATAGTGATATTGTCAATAAAGAATATTTGTCGCACTATGGTAAATCTGCTCAAAGTTAGTTAAAAAGTAATCAATTTAAAGATAAATAGCAGGTTTTAAAATAACCGCTTGATATAGATAGTCTCTACAAACTATAGTAAGTGGTTAGATTTTAGTGAAAGTTTAATTGGAGTCCATTCATGGCAACTAAAGGCATAAATAAAGTAATATTGGTAGGTAATTTAGGGCAGGATCCTGAAGTGCGTTATACCCCTAATGGCAGTGCAATTACTACAATTAGCATTGCGACCAGTGAAAGCTGGAAAGATAAGAATACGGGTCAAATGAATGAAAAGACTGAATGGCATCGAGTCGTATTTTTTAATAAACTGGCTGAAATTGCGGGTGAATACTTGCGTAAAGGCTCTCAAGTATATGTTGAAGGCAAGTTAAAAACAGATAAATACAAGGATAAAGATACGGGTCAAGATAGGTATTCTACTAGTGTTGTTGTGGATGGTTTTACTGGCGTGATGCAAATGCTCGGTGGCAAAAATGAAGGCGGAAGCGCGCCAATGGGGCAAACTCGTGCTCCACAACAAAATCAACAGCAAGGTCAGCCACAGAATAGACCACAACAGAATCAAGCTCCTCAAGATCAACAGCCACAAAATCAACAACCAGCTAATAATGAATTTAATGATTCATTTGATGATGATATTCCTTTTTAAAGGTCATTTTAGTGATTGTTTGAGATAGTTGAATTAAACTTGCGAAGCCTCTGTTATCAGGGGCTTTTTAATTTAGAGAGTTATATTTTTAAAAGATTATAATGACATCATTACTTCATGGTTTTTTAATCAGAGGCTTTATTTTGTTATGCTTTTCTAAATAACATTTGCAAGCTAAATCGGAAGTGAAAGCTAGTTATGATAATTCAAAGCAAGCGTTGTCATCGTATTACTTCCTATATTAGACAAAAAGGTATGCAAGTGCAGGCAATTGATCGAGATATAGCGGAAGGTGCTGATGCTCCAACAGAAAGAGAAACTTCAAATATATTAAGACCGTTCGACAAGGAAATTCCACCTTCAGGGAGAGTATAAAAATGAGTTTAGAATTAAAAAAACAAAGTAATCCATTTTCAACTGGAGGTGGTGGAGTCAATTTTGAAACAAGGGTTCAAGCAGCTTTTGCCCTGTCATTGTTAACAAAATCTTGTGTTCCTTGTTTATCACAGCACATGAGGGCAAAAGAGCTAAAGTTTCAGAACAAATATGATGGTGTAAATACAGATGATTTCGTTTTAGTTGCTTCGGATAAAGCAAGCAATAAAAGTCGAATTTTTGCTCAAATTAAGCACGAAATAACTATAAGTGAATCTGCGGACTCAATGTTTGCGGAAGTTATTAATAGTGCATGGAAAGATTTTAAAAATACTGATTTTAATATTGAAAATGATTCGATTGCATTGATAACAGGGCCGTTACCCAAGCTTGACGTTAATAATACGCTTCCAATACTGGAGTGGGCTAAGTATTCATCAAACGCTGCGGATTTTATAAAAAAATCAAAAACCAAAGGCTTTACCAGTGAAGCTAAGATTAAAAGGTTAAATATATTCAGGACACAACTAACCAATGCTAACGAAGGGAATGAAATTACTGATGATGAATTATGGTGTTTCTTAAAAACCTTTCAGGTAATTTCTTTCGATTTAGATGCCAAATATTCAGTCGTTGCAAACTTACTGTGTTCTTTGATCCAATGTTATTCAAATGAATTACCATCTCTTGTTTTATCTAAGTTGGTTACTTGTGTTCAAGAGTTTAACCAGAATGCAGGTGCTCTAACTCAAGATAATGTACCTAAGGAAGTTAAGTTATTATTTGGGTCACCAAGTAAAGTAAATTTTGAAAATGATTTTTTAAAGCTTCAAGAGCGTGGCGACCATATTTTTGAGGGAATATCGAACACTATTAACGGTTTTCATATCGATAGGACTGAGCAGTTAGCAAAAATATCTGAACTGTATGGTGCAAATGACTTTATTTTTGTTACTGGTGTTAGAGGTGTTGGAAAATCAGGAGTAGTAAAAGACTTTATCTCAACTAAAGGTAAAGATGTTCCTGTTTTCTATTTAAGAGCTGAAGATTTAGATAAAAGCCACCTTAATGATGTTTTTGCATCTATTGGAATGGATTCCACGTTAGGACAAATAGAAGGCTACTTTTCCTTACTTAAAGAGAAGATACTTGTTATTGAATCTTTAGAAAAAGTATTAGAACTAAATTATCAAGATGCTTTTGTGGATCTACTTCAATACATAAAAAGACAGTCAGGCTGGACTATTATTGCCACGGGTCGTGACTATGCGTATCAACAAATTACTTTTAATTTTCTACAGCCCAGTGCTATTCAATTTAACAGTGTAAACATAGAAGGGCTTACCAAGGAGCAAGTTGAACAGGTTTGTGAACATATTCCAGAACTCAAAAGTTTAGTTTCAAATAGTTCTTTAGTTGAACTACTTAAAGTACCATTTTTCATCGAAATTGCCGTAAGAGCCATTGGTAATGGGGCACAATTTAAATCTGGTGATACTGAAATCGATTTTCGGAATACTGTTTGGGCAACAGTGATTTCTAAAGAAGCAGACAGAAAGTCAGGAATGCCGGTTAAACGAAGAACGACTTTCATTAATATTGCAAAACAACGTGCGAAAAAAATGGTGTTTGGCATTTCTGATAATGAATTTGATCCTGAAGTGATCTCGAAGTTAGAAGAGGATAATCTGATTTACCGTGACCAAAGATCTTCGACTATAAGCCTACCCCATGATGTATTGGAAGATTGGGCATTGGAAGAGTTCATTGAGACTGAATATATAGCTAGCTCCAATGATTTGGTAAGTTTTTTATCAGCTATAGGTAACGAACCTGCAATAAGCAGGGCGTTTAGATTATGGTTATATAGAAAGTTAATATTTGATGAATCAACTCATGAGTTTGTCGAAGGTATATTAAGCGCCGATGACGTAGAAAGTTTTTGGAAAGACGAAACCATAGCGGCGA
>CAZRPK010000096.1:0-11364 GCA_964601915.1 uncultured Kangiella sp.
TTCCCTAGAATTAGAGTTTTTTAGAAAAATTATGATTTATAATGATCTTGCCGTGGTGATTTAGGTTGTAACCGCCTTATTTTTAGCTAGTCGAATAGGATGATAGCGTTTACCAATTCGAATAGTGCTTGCTTTTTTTGCTGTATTTGTCATATCAAATTTCTCTTGTATTTTTTCTATTTGTAATTGTTAACTTTTATGATTGATTAACCACTGTAATAAAATATGATTAAATTTTTCTGGTGTTTCTAAACTTGGAACATGACCAGCACCTTGAATAGTTTCGAATTGCATTTCTGGCATTAAATGAGTGATTGATTGTGCCTCAGAAATTGGAATAGTTTGATCGTCACTGCCCCAGATTAACAATTTTGGAACGGTTACTTTTGATAAAAGTAGATATTCATTTTCGTAATCATGGGTCGTCACATAACGAATTGAAGATAATAATCCACGTTTAAAACCGATAATTTCAGCCTGTTCTTGATATCGATCGCCCCAAGTCGAGTAGGGTTCGCCTTTATCTGTTTGGTTAACATGTTTTTTTAGATATTCTGGTAATAAATAGACATTAAATAGATACTCGCCAATGAATGGAATATGCAGTGGTGATATTTTTTCGGTAGGTACTTGGTTAACTAATGGATCTTGTAAAATTAACGATTTAACTTTTTTTGGGTGTCTGTGGGTGAAGCCGGTAACAATTGAACCACCCATTGAAAGACCAAGTAAATGAAAAGGCTCTCTTATTTTCAAATAAATAAGTAATTCATTAAGTTGTTTAGTAAAAGTATCTATTCCATAAATTACATCAGGGCGGTCGCTGAAACCTCTACCATAAAGATCATAAGAGAGAACTTGATAACCACTATTTATTAAAAACTTTTCAGTAGGATACCAAATGTAACTCGGACTTGAGAAACCATGAACAAGCACCACAAGTTCATTGTTTCTATTGCCTGACAATTCAAAGTGAGTAAATCCACTTGATAGCTCAGCATAAGTGCCACCTTGTTTCACTCTTAACTCGGTGGTTAATCGATTAACTTCAATATTTTTGGATTCATAGTAAGCCCACCCGATCAAAGAGAATATTAATAATGTAGAGAGTATTATTTTAATGGTTTTCATTATTTATTTAGAATCTTTATTTATTAAATGGGCTTACTAGATTTGTCTATTCGTTAAATAAGCAATAGTAAAACGCTAGCAGTCTATACAGATCTCACCTTAAAGTTTAACAATTAATTTTCCCTTAATTCAGGTTCAACGGGTTTTTATAAAAAACTACGTATAGAATGGCGGCTATCTAAAGGTGTTTTTAGTGACATATTAAGTATTCTTGAATTTGTTCATTAACTTATTTAACGAGCTGTATTATCGTGACGATTCGTCATTATATTGAGAGTTGAATAAAATAGCACTAAATTTTCACCAAAAAATGAACGATCGTTCGTTTTAATGGGGCGATTATGATATAACTTGAGTGTGTTTTATCAAACCTATATTAAAAAAAGGAAATATCTGTGGCTATACTTTAAGCATCAATTTATCCATGTTGATCCTGAAGCCGCTAAAAAACACCTTTTGGAACGACGATAGCGCATGGATTTTTATCCTTATCGATGCTTTCTCATTTTGTAGAAAGTTTTACAACGGTGTTTGATGGGGTTTATATGGGAATCAACTCAGGCTTTGATAAGGCCCTGTTTATTAATCCGATAATTGCCAATAGTAAAATACGGGATCTGGTTAAAGTGTTAGAAATAAAAGAAAACATATCTGGTTAATTTAGAACTAAAACACAAGTGACGCTTGAAATTGAAGGTGTTGAAAAACCAGCATTGGTTGCCGAGTGGATTGGGATCCAAATGGTAAAATAACCGTAATCTGATAAATATAAGGTATGAATAAAATGGCAATTAGTTTTGAAAATAAGGTAGCAATCGTAACAGGAGCAGGTAATGGACTTGGTCGCTCTCATGCATTAGAGCTCGCAGTTAGAGGAGCAAAAGTTGTAGTTAATGATTTAGGTGGCGCTCGCGATGGTAGTGGAAAGTCCTCTGATGCCGCTTTAGAAGTGGTTAAGTTAATAGAAGCAAATGGCGGTGAAGCAATTGCTCATGGAGCGAATGTCGCTAACTTTGACGAAGTGACCGATATGGTAAAACAAACAATGGAAAAGTGGGGACGCGTTGATATTCTTATCAACAATGCGGGAATTCTGCGTGATAAATCATTTAGTAAAATGACACTTGATGATTTTAAATTAGTTGTTGATGTACATCTGATGGGATCAGTTAATTGCACTAAAGCCGTTTGGGAAATTATGAAATCGCAGAATTATGGCCGAATCGTAATGACTACTTCATCAAGCGGATTATATGGAAACTTTGGTCAAGCTAATTATGGTGCCGCTAAAATGGCAGTGATTGGTTTAATGAACACGTTAGTTTTAGAAGGCGCTAAGAACAATATTCACATCAATGCGCTAGCACCAACGGCGGCGACAAGAATGACAAAAGATTTAATGCCAGAAGAGGTTTTGAAAATATTATCGCCGGAAGTTGTTACTGCCGGAGCTTTAACTTTGTGTGATGAAGATGCACCAACTAGATTTATCCTTTGCGCCGGTGCTGGTGGATATGCCAGTGCCAGTATTTTTGAAACTGATGGTTGTTTTATTCCAGTCGAACAGGCGTCACCAGAAAGCGTAAGAGAGCAATGGAATTTTATTTCTAGTACTGAAAAACAAACGACTTTAGGATCGGGTGACCTTCAAGGTAAAAAATTTTTTGCAAAAGCGATGGCCCATTTGCAATCCAAATAAAAATCATATAGTTAAAATAATTATAGAGATTTGAACTCAAGAGACATAAAAGGGAAACATTAAGAGATAATGAACAAGTCATTTATTGTGCAGAAAAATTGGGTATTCCTAAAGATAAACTCAATGTAAAAGGTGGTGCATGGATGGAGATATATGCTTTGCTAGAAGGAAAACGTTTCGTTGTGATCACCATGTGTATTGGTAGCGGTCAAGGAGCTGCTGGGTTATTTGAAGTACTTTAAAATACTTATGACTAGAATTCAGACTATCTTAATTCAAAACTTCATCAATTTTAATTTACAGGTCTTATTTTCGAAATGCAGAACTCATAGAAACAATATTGTTTTTTATTTTTGTATCGCCATTTAGTTTTTTATTAGATGGAGAGGAACTTTCAGGTTTAATTTCACTACGGTCTAAAGAGTGAGATATTTGTAATGCATTTTCTCTTTCCATTTCAAGCTCATTAATGAGTTGTTTAATTGCTTTTAATTGTCCTTCAACATTAAGCCCTTTTTTATGGAGTTTTTCCAGCTCATTGTGGTGAGCCAACATCATATGATGATGGATTTTTAATTGCTGTGTTAATGGGTTTACAATATTTTTAGTCCAATTCATCATATCTTTTCTAGCGCTTTTGAAGAAATTCATAATGTCTGTAACGGTGCCAGAGAAAAAACGTTTTACCACTAAACTATGTTCGCTAAAGGTCATAAATAAACTATTTTCTAATTTTTCTGAACGAGTAATAATTTTATTTAATTGGTTGTTGAGCTTAACCATAGGGATTAAGCGAGGCTCGATTAAAACCACATCGAAATCGGTAGTGAATTTAGAGTATAAAGATTTCACCATTTTATTGGTTAACTCAGCTTCCCTTTCTAATTCAGTCATCAAACTTCTAACAGAGATAAAAAACATTTTCATTCTTTTAAATAAACCTAAAGTTGTTCGACTATTCACTAATTCATTTAGAGTGGATTCAATTTCTTTTGACACAGCTTTAGAGCCAATTACGGATAATAAAATTTGGGTTTGCCTTTCTAAAAGTCTTTGACTTGGTTTAATCGCTAGAGATTTTTTTTTGAAGATCTCTAGCGCTCTTTTGCTATCTTCAAAAACATGATGAATTTTATTTTTATTTTTATTGGTTAAAGAACTAAGCTCTTTTTGTTGTTTACGCAATTGATCATTTTGATTGTTGATTACTTGAAGAGACTCATGGATCAGTGTTTGAGCTTCTTCAATAACAGACTGATTAATGACGGCTTCTTTATTGGCTAATAAACTTTGAGACAAAACACTTTCAAGCTCACCAATGTGACTTCTTGCGAAAAGTGATTTATCATTCCTAACTTTTGCGAGTAACCCTTTTTGGGCCGAAACAGGTAAAACATTTCTAGGATCAATCTGCAACTGTCTTGCAGTTAGATCTGTCATTTTTTTAATGGCCTTTTCTATTTTCTTTTTACTAGAAAGTTCATCCCATAAGGTATCAATTTTATTGAGGATTGCGTAGGTATCTTGTTGGTGAATCGTATCAGAATGTCTCATGTTAGAACTATCTGAGTTAGCGATCCCTTTAATATGTTGATCCCAAATTTCCATATCTGATGCGGTTACACCTGTATCTGCGGAAAGTAAAAATACGATTGCTTGAACTTGAGGAATAATTTTTAGTGTTAACTCTGGTTCACTGCCTAAAGCATTAAGCCCTGGCGTGTCGAGAATACACAATCCTTGTTTTAGTAATTCATGTGGAAAGCTAACCAGCGCATGACGCCAAACAGGGATCTCGACTAAACCAATTTGATTTATTTCTTTGAGTAATTGCTTTTCATTAAAACCGAGGTTAATAGCATCTTGTAAGGGAACATTTTTTGTTTGAGTGATGGTATAAAGTGCATTACTCATTTCTTGAGCTGAATCAGTCACTAGAGGAACTTCTGTCCACGAATTGGGTATTTGCCTAAACTCTTCTAATGTCGTCTCTTCTAATCGGGTTTCAATTGGGAGTAACCTTAAATAAGCTCTATTCTCTTTTTTGTCATAAAATAATTCAGTAGGGCACATGGTTGTACGCCCAATTTCTGATGGTAAAATACGTTTTTCATATTCTGCAAAGAATAATGAATTGATTAGTTCTGTTTTACCTCTTGAAAATTCTCCAACAAAAGCGATGGTTAAATTTTCTTTTTTAAGAGAGTCTTGTAGCTGAAAGAGGCGCTTATCAATATCATCATTGAATAATTTGTTGCGTCTTAACCATAAACGAAAGCGACTTAGAGACTTGCCAATTTCCTTTTTCCATTGACCAAATTGATCAATATTATTTGAAAAAGAATGAGTAGCTGCACGGTTAGATAGCCCTTGCTTAAGGCGAGAAGCCACTTTTTCAATAGTGCTACTATCTGTAAAATTATGAGGCATACAATACTTCGATCCAGCATTTTGCTCTAAATCTCTAAGCAGAGCAGAAGGTTTTTTTATTGGTAACTATAAATATATCAGAAATTTCAATAAAAACCGATATATACACCTCAAACTTCAAGAATTATCTCAATATATGAATATTTTTCGATTAACGGCTGAATATTCTCTTTTAGAGGGGCAATTAATAGGCGACAGACTGTATAGCCGGAACCAAATAATAATTAATTAAATTAATTCCAAAATAAATCATAACCAAAGCAATCATTGGTGAAAAATCAAATCCGTTCATAGGAGGCAGGATTTTTTTAAATTGAGCAATGATAGGTTCGCTTAATTGACCGATCACAGCCATCACAGGATTATATCCACCCGGTGAAACCCAACTCATAATAATGCGAATAAATATTAGAAAGACAAATAGGTTTAATATACTTTTTAATAATTCTACAAAACTGATCAAGACTAACAATAACGGATTTATACTGATTTGACCGGCAATAAAAGTCATCAGCAGTAATTTGACTACTATAACCAGATAAGCTAGGACTAGTGATGACAAGTCAATTCCAGCAAAGCCGGGGATCACTTTTCTTAAAGGTTTTATTAATGGATCGGTAGCTTTTACGCAGAATTGAGATAGAGGGTTGTAAAAATCAGCTCTGAAATATTGTAGAAAAAACCTTAATAAAATGACTGTAACATATAGTGAAACTAATACATCAATTAGCTGTGAAAATGGATTCATCATAGTTTTTTCCCTACCTCTTTAGTCTCTTCGAGACTAATTCCTCGATTATAAGCTGCATTAACAGCTTCTTTTACAATCTCAGAAAAATTATTATTACTGAAGCTTTGAATAGCTTCAAATGTTGTGCCACCGGGAGAGGTGACTGCTTGTCTTAAATCATCCAACTCAATGTTTGATCTAAATTGAGCCAGTTTAGCCGCTCCCAAAAAGGTTTGTGTAATGAGTGTTCTAGCATCTTGGGGATTAAACCCTAAAGAAACGGCTTGATCAATGATTGCTTGCATAAATAAATAAACATAGGCCGGAGCACTACCAGCTATCGCTATGATAGTGTTGATTTGATTTTCATCAGTAACCCAAGCCGTTTTTCCCACTGATTGAAAAATTTTCTTAGCGATATCTTTTTGTTGTTGACTGCAATTCTCATTAGCGAATAAGCCAGTTGCACCTTCTGAAATCATTGATGGTGTATTTGGCATTGCTCTTATGACGGCTAGCTTTTGTCTTAACAAATCTGAAATTTGGGCTGTTTTAACGCCTGCTGCGATGGAAATGAGCAATTTTT
The DNA here is from genome assembly GCA_964601915.1 of uncultured Kangiella sp. GTDB lineage: Bacteria > Pseudomonadota > Gammaproteobacteria > Enterobacterales > Kangiellaceae. The sequence continues at coordinate 6,577 of CAZRPK010000096.1, forward strand.
TTGATAAATTAATGTTGGCTAAAGGTTGGCAAACTGTTTCAAACATTTGTGGTTTCACCCCAAAGATAATAATTGAAGAATTTTCACAAATTTCTTGATTACTTTGAGTTATTCCAATATCTAACTCGTTCTGAATAGATTGTAGTTTTTCTATACTGCGATTACTGACGGTAATATCACTGGCTTTAAAATCAGCTTGAAGCATGCCTCTGATGACTGCCGAGGACATATTGCCACAACCTATAAATCCAATTTTCATCGTGTTTTTGTTATTCATTTATGGTCTTCTTTTTCCAAATATATCGGTGCCAATTCTTACCATTGATGAACCAGCGGTAATTGCGGCTTCAAGATCGTTACTCATTCCCATAGATAGTGTATCAAGGCGAGTATATTGAGTTCTAACTTTTTCGTAATAAGCTTTAATTTCTAACAACTGCTCAAGTTGAGATTCATATTTTTTTTGTTTTAAAGGGATGAACATTAATCCTCTGAGGTTAATATTGGGTGATTTACTAGCTAATTCAAGCAATTCTGGTACTTCTTGTATGTTTGCACCTTGTTTGTTTTTTTCGTTAAAATAATTAACTTGGATGCAAATATTGATTGGTGGCTTTTTAGCAGGGCGTTGGTCATTAAGGCGTTGTAGTATTTTAACTCGATCAACGCTTTGAACCCAGTCAAATAAGCTTGCAATTAGTCTAGTTTTATTACTTTGAATGGGACCAATGAAGTGCCAAACTATGTTTAAATGACTTGATTGTTTAATTTTTATTTCTGCTTCTTGCAAGTAGCTTTCTGCAAATTCTGTGATCCCCGCATCAAATCCTTCTTGAATAGCAGTTGCAGGATGTGTTTTACTCACAGCTAATAGTTTCACAGAACCATTTAAACCGTTGAAGTCATTAGAAAAATTATAATTTGGACGTTTTTTACCAGAACAGGTTAAATTACCTGAATTTAATTGGCTTTGTTGGATTCTAGCACTAACTTTTTTTAAACGATCTGCTATAGTCATTGGTAGGCTTTTTAATCGACTGATTGACGATTATAACTAATTTTTATTCAAAGCCAATTTTATTCAAAGATAGCCACATAATCAAATAATAGACATAGAATAAACATAACTATAAAAGAACGATTGGAGCATTCATTCATGGATATTACAGAGTTACTCGCATTTAGTGTTAAAAATAAAGCTTCAGATTTGCATTTATCGGCCGGTTTACCGCCAATGATTCGAGTTGACGGCGATGTTAGAAGAATAAACGTGCCGCCAATGGATCATAAAATGGTGCATGGTCTTGTCTATGACATCATGAATGATAAACAACGTAAAGATTTTGAAGAATTTTTAGAAACTGATTTTTCTTTTGCATTGCCTGGTATTGCACGTTTTCGTGTCAATGCCTTTAACCAAAATCGTGGTGCATCAGCAGTCTTCAGAACCATCCCATCACAAGTCTTAACGCTAGAAGAGTTAGCGACACCGGCAATTTTTAAAGAAATGTGTATGCACCCAAGAGGATTAGTTTTGGTCACAGGTCCTACAGGATCGGGTAAAAGTACCACTTTGGCGGCAATGGTTGATTACATCAATGATAATCATTATGGACATATTCTAACCATTGAAGATCCTATAGAGTTTGTACATGAAAGTAAAAAATGTTTAATGAATCAGCGAGAAGTTCATCGAGATACACTTGGTTTTAGTGAAGCTTTACGTTCTGCTCTTCGTGAAGATCCAGATATTATCTTGATTGGTGAGCTACGTGATTTGGAAACAATTAGACTTGCGTTAACCGCCGCAGAAACAGGTCATTTGGTTTTTGGAACTTTACATACGTCATCTGCGGCTAAAACAATTGATAGAATTATTGATGTATTTCCTGCGGCAGAAAAAGATATGACTCGTTCCATGTTGTCTGAATCTTTACAGGCCGTTATTTCACAAACGCTATTAAAAAAGAATGGTGGTGGACGAGTGGCGGCACATGAAATAATGATTGGTACTCCCGCAATTAGAAACCTTATTCGTGAAGATAAAGTGGCGCAAATGTACAGTGCGATACAAACAGGTCTTGGCGTGGGTATGCAAACCCTTGATCAATGTTTGAAGGATTTATTAGGTAAAGGTTTAATCAGTCGGGAAGATGCGAGACATGCTTCAAAGAATAAAGAAGATTTTTAGAGTAGAGTTTTCATTTATAGATATTTAAAAATTAGAAAGGAAACAGCATGGACTTTGAAGGCTTATTAAAGCTAATGGTCACTAAAAAGGCCTCAGATCTATTTATAACAGCAGGTGTGCCTCCTAGTATTAAAATTAATGGCAAAGTGATGCCTGTTACACAGCGCGCATTATCACCTGAAAAAGCTCGTGAAGTCGTTTTAAGCGTTATGAATGAAGAGCAGCGGCGAGAGTTTGCTCGTGGTCGCGAATGTAATTTTGCTATTAGTGCTACAGGTATTGGGCGTTACCGTGTGAGCGCTTTCCAACAAAGAAATAATGTTGGGATGGTTTTACGCCGCATCGAAACAAATATTCCAACAATAGAAGAGCTTGGATTACCGACTATCCTCAAGAAATTATCCTTAACCAAAAGAGGTTTAGTGATATTTGTTGGCGCAACTGGTACTGGTAAATCAACATCTTTAGCATCGATGATTGGTTATCGAAATGCTTCAACGACAGGACATATAATTTCGATAGAAGATCCGATAGAATTTGTTCATAACCATAACAAATGTATTATTACTCAAAGAGAAGTTGGGATAGATACAGACTCATTTGAAAACGCACTTAAAAACACATTAAGACAGGCGCCCGATGTGATTTTAATCGGAGAAGTTAGAACTAGTGAAACTATGGATTATGCGGTAGCATTTTCTGAAACGGGTCATCTTTGTATGTGTACGCTTCATGCAAATAATGCGAATCAAGCACTCGATAGAATTTTGCACTTTTTCCCAAGAGAAAAGCATAACCAAGTATTAATGGATTTATCGTTAAATTTGCGAGCGATTGTTGCTCAACAACTGATCCCGACACCAGATGGTAAAGGGCGAAGACCTGCGATTGAAATTTTAATTAACTCTCCTTTGATTTCTGATCTTATTCGTAAAGGCGAAATACATTTAATTAAAGATATTATGTCAAAATCGAATGAACAGGGCATGCAAACATTTGATCAGTCCTTGTTTAAGCTGTTTAAGTCAGGGGAAATAACCTACGATGATGCTCTTCATCATGCAGACTCACCTAACGATTTACGATTGATGATTAAACTTGATTCATCAGAAAATGGTGAGCAAGTCTTTGATAACGGTATGGATTCTATGATGCTAGAAGAGCAAGATCCTCGTTAAATAGCTTTTCATACTAAGTTTTATTTTATGTCTATCACTTTTGTCATCAGCTTAGCACTGCTTGTTTTAATTTCTTTGATTGGTTATCGAGTAAGCCATCTACCTAAAAATATTTGGTTATTATTTATAGCCCAACCTCTCGGTGTTTCATCTGCGTCTATGGTCGTTTTAGCAGGGGGGTTATTAGGCGGTAAAATTGCACCATCATCTGAATATGCAACCATTCCTGTGGCATTAATGATTTCAATGACGGCCATGGGTGTTTTTCCAGCAGCCTTTTTATGAAAAAATTCGGACGTAGAATTGGTACTATCCTTGGGCTTTCTTGCGCCGTTGTTGGCGCGTTAGTTTCATCTTATGCAGCGTTTAAAAGTAATTTTTTAATTCTACTTTTAGGAACCGCTTTTCTCGGTTTTAGCATGGCATTTGTTGCACAAATGCGGTTTGCGGTTATCGAAAGTTTAAACGATCCAAAAGATAGTCCAAAGGCTATTTCTATCTTAATGGTAGGTGCAATGTTTGCGGCTGTTTTGGGACCTGAAATGGCTGTCATGGCTAAAGACTGGATTGATTCTGAGCATGGGTATGCAGGGTCATTTATTGGTTTATCAATAATGATTACGGTTTCTATATTACTTATATCCCGTTTAGATCCTATTGGTGTTGCAGAACAAAAAAATGACCAAGTTACTAGGTCGCTTAAAGAGATTGTTAAGCAACCGATATTTATTATTGCAGTAACCGCTGGGACCGTAGCTTATGGTGTGATGAGTTATGTTATGACTGCATCTCCACTCAGTATGCACCAACTTCACGGGCATGATCTTGAATCTACTAAATGGGTGATTCAAAGTCATATTATTGCAATGTACTTGCCCTCACTTTTTTCTGCGCTACTAATTAAAATATTTGGATTAAGAAAATTAATGGCAATAGGTACTAGTATTTATTTGGCTATGATTGTTGTTGCGCTCATGGGGCATGAATTTATGCACTATTGGATGGCGATGGTTTTATTAGGAATTGGTTGGAACTTTTTATTTACCAGTGGCACTATCTTATTGCCTGAAAGCTATCGATCAAGTGAACGTTTTAAAGTCCAAGCAACTAACGATTTTACAATCTTTTTTGTTCAAGCATTAGGATCGTTATCTGCAGGTTGGGTTTTATTTAATCATGGATGGGAATGGATGATACAAATTATTGTGCCAGTACTTTTGCTAATGTTTGTTATTTTGTATTGGTTTTTTAGGGTTAGATCGACTAATTCTAAAAGTTAATTATTCCTCTGTAAAAAGCCAAGAGTTTATTAATTTAATATTAATGTGTTTAAAATCTTTAATATTACGGCTAACTAACGTAAGCCCATGAATAATTGCCGTAGAGGCTATCATTGCATCACGTTCTGACTTTGGATCC